>PMSP01000013.1 GCA_003168315.1 Opitutaceae bacterium | reverse complement strand
CGACGAGAAAATATTGAGCGTCAAAAAAACTCTCTGGGTCGTCGGGAGCAATCTTTAGATCTGGGCCAATCTGTGCTGCAGCTTGGGTAAGGGCGTTCTCGGTAAGCTCATGGGCGGAGCGGACGCTACGTATGGCAATTGTCCATCGCTCTTCACCAATCCATTCACCGCTAGAGTCCATTGAAAATGCGCCGCCAGGCAGCAGGCCAGCTTGGGAATGCTATTCTATCGCCAGTTGGTTTCTCCATCTCAAAATTCCGTTCCGAGTGAAAGCTTGCCCTTCATTTCCGGGCGGTGAGCCTCAAGCACCGCAATAATTGACTTTGGATCGAGACCGTTGGGTACCGGCACGCGAAGAACCTCGGTGCTTAGGAGCCGAAGAGTTCCGTCCGAGGTCCGCTCAAATTTGGAGAGCACATGGTTTCCGTCCAGCGACAAGTCGATGGTATAGCCCGGGCTCTGATGGATCCTGATGTCGTGGGAACTAATCTTAATAATCTTGGCTATTTTTTGTTCGGATCGAAATTGCGGATGCCGAAGCGATAGGGATATCTCTGAGCGTTCCTCACTGGTTAGAGACTTCCAAAGGCTCGGAGCGATAAGCGGTTCTTGGCACTTGGAAAAGGCAAGGTCATTTAGCATTTCCTGGTATCCGATTGTGCCGGGGCCGTAAGAACCTTCAAATGATACTAGGCACTGGGCCACGACCTTGAAGGTCGTCAAAACCAACTCCGACTCGTTGCCCCGCGAAACGAGATTAAAACCGATTACTGTTCTGATATCGGCTGGATCATACTGGAGACAGCCGCAGCATGAGACTTGCAAATTGCGATTGAAACGAATCCGGCACCCAAAAATCCTGTCCTCTTCCAGGCCCTGCATAATCCCAACAATGCTACCGACATGGAGTTTCCTAAAGATCTCATAGAATTGAAAATTGTGGTCTGCTCGCCGCTTCATTTCCTGCTTCAATAACGGCTCGGTCATCAACTCTGCCATCCGCGACATAAAATCCGTCGCGTATCGTTGTCGGCAGTAAATCAAAGCAATGGACCTAAGGTGATATGCCTGAAGCAGTCCCTTTTGCGTCCGTCGATCCTTTTGCTCAGCTTTGGAAAACAATAGGGAATCGTGCTTCTGACAAAAACCATCGAACGTGCTGGCAGCATTAATTCCTTCCAAGACCACATCGATGGGTTTCGTCCCATCCCAATGAGCGATGAATTGGTTGAATGACTGCCTGACCGAAAAAACTTTCCCGTTTTCGGCGAGCGCTTCGACGCACGCGGCTCGTTGGATGGAGTGACATCGTATCTTCAGCTCAATCTCCTTCAGGAGCGCCAGGAGAGCGGGAGATTTTCCGGTACGGTCGATGGGGAACTCGCCAAAATCGCCCGTCATGACTCCGAGCCGGGATTCCGCGCGCCTGAACACGCTGAAGCCGGTCGGAACGACCGGTGCTTGTTGGCCGGCGACGCGGGCCGGTTGGATCCGATGCACGGGGCGATCGACCCCGATGAAGGCCAATCGACGCCCTGAGGACGAAGGCAGAGTGAAGGCATGAATACTGACGAAACGTCGTTTTATGACGGTTGGTCTACCCCAAATCTCGTAACATATTTATCTCTTTGTTATTAATTTATTTAGATTATTTATTGACGCCTTATTCAATGACAAAATGTAAAATATTGACGATACGAATATTATCAATTCCATACATGAAATGCCCCGTTCAGCCTGGAAACAAGAGGAGATCACCGCGCGGGAGTCGGAACTCCTGGGCATTTCCCGAAGGCTCATCCTCAAGCACGGCGTGCAAGGCCTCACGATGGATAGGCTCGCGGCCGAGACTCCCTACTCCAAGGGCACCATCTACCAGCACTTCACCTCGCGGGAGGACATCCTCGGGGCGCTTTGCATCGCGATGTGCGAGCTTCGCCTGGACATGTTTGAGCGGGCATCGCGCTTTGCCGGAACAAGCCGCGAGCGGGCGATCGCGGCCCACAAGGGCCACGGCCTCCTGTTTCATCTGCACCGGGAGCTCTGGCAGGCCGAGCAGCTGATCAGCCAGACCCACCTGCGCTCGAAGCTCTCGCCCGCGCACAGGGACGCCTTCGACGCCGTGAACGCGAAGTGCTTCAATGCGTTCGTCGGCATTCTGCGGGACGGGATCGCCTGCGGGGAGCTCACGCCGCCCTTCGGCCTCGGCGCGGAACAGATTCTGATCGGCGTCATCGGCTCGACCCGCGGGCTCTACGGCATCTGGGCATCGGACTCGCCGGTCCAGGCCTGGGTCAAGGACTCGTCCGAGCTGCATTTCAAGCTGATCAACGCGCTCTATGACGGCTTCTGCTGGCGCCCGTACGCCAGGGACTGGGACTATTCGAAGACGGTCGAGCGGATCCAGGCCGAGGTTTACCCCGAGGAATACGAGCTCCTGGCGGCGTTGAGGGGAAGTTCCTCCATGGCGGCCGTGACGACCTGAGGCCGCGTCAGGCCCTCCGCCTGCCGGGCCAGCTGTCCGGGCGCTCCCAGAAGGCGTCGGAGCGGCCGCCATAGTAGCCCTCGAGGACCCGGTCCATCGCGCGCGACGTGCGCCGCGCCGACTCGCCGGTGCTCGGGCACGTGCCGCGGCCCAGGAGGTCGTCGACCACACTCTGGATCATCGGCTGCGCGACGTGCGGCGGATATGGCAGGTCGAAGAGCTGCAGCCCCGAGCCGTTCTCGAGCGCCACCGGCTTTGATGTGAACATCGAAAAGGTGATCTCCCCCCCGGTGCCGGTGAGCCGCATCGTGTCGTCGCTCTGGGCGGCCGCGAAGTTCCAGGACATGGATCCAAGCGCGCCACAGGCGGCGCGGAAGGACAGGGCGACATTGTCCTCGACGGCGTAGCCGGAGGCGACGTCGGCGGCCGTTCCCGAGACATCCTCCAGCGGGCCCAGGAGGTAATCCAGCAGGTCCAGGGCGTGAGAGCCCACGTCGAGGAAGTGGCCCGCGCCGGCGACCGCCGGGTCGGTCCTCCATACGTTTCCCTTCAGGTGCTGGGGATTGCAGAGCCGGTAGGTGACACCGCTCAGCCGCCCGACCGCGCCCGAGCCGAGCAATTCCCCGACCTTGAGAAAGCAGGGAAGCCTCCGGCGGTAGTAGGCGACAAAGAGGGGCAGGCCGGCCTTCCTGAACGCCTCGACCATCCGGTCGCACTCAGGGCCGTGGCGCGCCATCGGCTTTTCGACGTAGGCCGGCTTTCCCGCCGCGGCGCAGGCAAGGGCGTAGTCGGCATGCGAGTCCGGCGGCGTCGCGACGTAAACTGCGTCGACAGCGGGGTCGGCGATAAGGGCCCGCGCGTCGTCATACCAGCGGGGAACCCCGTGGCGCCTCGCGTAGTCGGCCGCCAGCGCGCCGTTTCGCCGCATGACGGCGACGAGCTGGGAACCGGAGGCCAGCCGGAAACCCGGGCCGCTCTTGACCTCGGTCACGTCGCCGCAGCCGATGATCCCCCACCTGACTGTGGAGCGCCCCGCGAAATGACCGGAGACAGGCATAGATCAGCGTGGGATCGGCCCGGCGGCCTCAGCGGATCTCCAGGATGCGCACCCGCCGGTACTCCATCTGGCCGTGGTCGCTCTCGAGGCCGATTGGCCCGGTGGCGGGCACGGGCATCGCGTCGACGATCACGTCGCCGTTGCAGGTGCAGTGGGCCAGCCGCCCCCTGACTGTCACGACGATCTCGTTCCAGTCGAGGGGATGATAGTGCGCCAGGGTCGCGAAGGGACCCGCGATGATGAAGTCGCGGCACTGCAGCTGCGGCTCGCGCACGAAGATCCCGCTGTCGGCGTTCGGGCTCGCTCGGAACTCGAGCTTGAGCACGAAGTCCCTAGGGAACTGGCGGGTGCTCCAGAGTATCTTGTTCTCCTGCCCCTTGTGGGCGACCGTGACGACGAGGCGCCCGTTCCTCACCACGTACCTGCCGTCGTCAGTCTCGGTCCTCGCCCTGAAAATCGTGCCGCCGGCGTAACGCCAGCCAGTGAGGTCGTGCCCGTCGAACAGGTTCGTGAAGCCGGGCTCCAGGCTGAACTCCTCGGGCCACGCGGGCGCGAGCCCGACGGTCTCGAACACCGGCCGCAGCGCCGAGGCCCACTTTGCATAGCCGAGGATATCCGGGTGCAGGAGGTCCGGCATCTCGTCGTCCTTCGCGTCGCCGTGCGGGTCCGCGAAGAGGGACCAGGTGTCGAGGACGGTCACCTGCGGCTCGTCGGCCACGGCCTGCATGTAGAGCGCGTTCAGCTTGCGGATCTTGTCCGACGGCCTCTCCTTCGTGGCCGAGCTAGGGAACACCTCGCAGAGGACGACGGGCATCGACGGGTTGTGCTGGCGCAGCGCCTCGACGATCAGCCTCACGTTGCCCGCGATCACCTCCGGCTCCGCCTTCTCCTCAAGGTCGTTTGTCCCGATCAGGAGCACGACGCCGCTCGGGTTCAGTGCGACTACGTCCTCCTGCAAGCGGATGAGGACGCCGCGGCTCGTGTCCCCGCTGATGCCGCGGTTCGCGGTCTTGATCCCCGGGAAGCTGCTACCGACGTCGCCCCATCCCTGGGTGATCGAGTCGCCGAGGAAGACCAGCGCGCCCTGGTCCTTTTCGACGTCCGAGGCCCAGGGCGTGCGCCGCTCCGTCCATACTTTCTGGAACCAGGGGTTGCGGCGGATGGGGCCGGCTCCCGGGAGGCCGTCGTCAGTCGGGGGTATCTGGAAGCGGGCGTCGACCGGCGCGGCCGGTGCCGGGG
>PMSP01000190.1 GCA_003168315.1 Opitutaceae bacterium | reverse complement strand
AGTTCGACTCCGAGGCCGCCTATTCCAACATCAAGGAGGCCGTCTCCAAGCAGGGCGTGATCTTCGTCAACTCGACCGAGGGGCTCCGGGAGCACCCCGAGATCTTCAGGAAGTTCTTCGGGAAGGTCATCCCGACGGGCGACAACAAGTTCTCGGCGCTCAACAGCGCCGTCTTCTCCGGAGGGTCGTTCATCTACGTGCCCCCCGGGGTCAAGGTCTCGCATCCCCTCCAGGCCTACTTCCGGATCAACGCCGAGAATTTTGGCCAGTTCGAGCGGACGCTCATCATCTGCGACGAGGGCAGCGAGCTCACCTACATGGAGGGCTGCACCGCGCCGAAGTTTTCCACCGCGACCCTCCACAGCGCGGTCGTCGAGCTGGTCGCCCTCAAGGTGGCCAAGATCCAGTACATCACCGTCCAGAACTGGTCGTCCAACGTTTTCAACCTGGTCACCAAGCGGGGACTCGCGCACGAGGAGGCCGAGATCAAGTGGATCGACTGCAACATCGGCAGCCGGCTCACCATGAAGTACCCCGGCGTCGTCCTTAAGGGCCGCAAGGCGCGCGGAGAGGTGATCTCGATCGCCCTCGCGAACGACGGCCAGCACCAGGACACGGGCGCCAAGATGATCCACGCCGCGGACGAGACCACCTCGACCGTCGTCTCGAAGTCGATCTCCGTCGGCCAGGGCCGCGCGACCTACCGCGGCGTGGTCCACATCCCGCGGCACCTCAAGGGCTGCAAGAACAACACGGAGTGCGACGCCCTCCTCATCAACACGAACAGCCGCACGGACACCTACCCCGCGATCACCGTCAGGGGCGACCGCCATGCCGTGCAGCACGAGGCGAGCGTCTCCAAGGTGAGCGCCGAGCAGATCTTCTACATGCAGCAGCGCGGGCTGACCGAGGGGCAGGCGATGAGCCTCTCCGTGAACGGCTTCATCAACGACCTGGCGCGGCAGTTCCCGATGGAGTACTCGGTCGAGCTGAAGCGCCTGATCGACCTCGAGATGGAAGGGAGCGTCGGCTAAGGCCATGGCCGGAACAGCACCCGCCCCCGTCCTCGACCTGGTCGGCGGATTCACGCCCGAGGCCTTCGCGCGCCACTTGGCCGCCCTCAAGGGTGCGCCCGCCTGGTGGCTCGAGCGCAAGCGCTCGGCCTACGCCCGCTTCGAGGCGCTCCCGATGCCGAGCCGGACCGACGAGGGCTGGCGCTTCAGCAACATCGCCGGGGTCACGCTCGGGGGATATGCGCCCGCGGACGCGGCCCCGGCGAAGGGCGTCCCCGCGGTCCTGGCCCTCGAGTCCGCAGCCACCCTCTCCTTCGTCAATGGGCGATTCGCCGGCGGATCGGGTACGCCTCCCGACCTCGCGGCGAAGGGTGTCGTCATCTCGACCCTCTCAGAGGCGGTCGCGAAGCACCCCGAACTCCTGCGCGAGCATTTCATGGCGCAGCCCCAGAAGCTCGGCTCGGCCAAGTTCGCGGCGCTCCACGAGGCCTTTGTCCAGGACGGCGCGTTCATCCACGTCCCCAGGGGGGTCGAGATCGGGAAGCCGATCGTCGTCGTGCACTCTGCGTCGGGCGCCGGGAGCGCGGTCTTCCCGCACACGCTCGTGATCGCCGAGGACAACTCGCGGGTCACGGTCGTCGACTACTTCGCCTCGGACGACGAGTCGCGCCAGTTCGCCTGCGGGGCCAACGACCTCTATGCGGGCCACGGCGCCAGGATCGCGTATGCGGCCGCCCAGTGCTGGTCGCCCGAGACGCTCTCCCTCCAGTTCAACTCGACCATCGTCCGCAGGGACGCCCGCGTGCAGTCGCTCAACCTGCACCTGGGGGCGAGGCAGGCGCGGCATGAGTCCCTGAGCCAGCTCCAGGCCCCCGGGGGGTTCTCGGAGATGCTCGCCGTCACCGTTGCGAGCGGCGCCCACGAGTACGACCAGAGGACGCTCCAGATCCACCAGGCCCCGAACACCAAGTCGGACCTCCTGTACAAGAACGCGCTCCTCGACAAGTCGCGGACCATCTTCTCGGGCCTGATCATCGTCGATCCCGACGCGCAGAAGACGGACGCCTACCAGAGCAACCGGAACCTGATGCTGAGCGACGACGCGGAGTCGAATTCCCTTCCCGGCCTGGAGATCCAGGCGAACGATGTCCGGTGCACCCACGGGGCCACGAGCTCGCGGATCGACCCCGAGCAGGAGTTCTACCTCAAGTCGCGCGGGATCCCGCCGGAGGCCGCCAACGAGCTCCTCATCTTCGGGTTCTTCGAGGAGGTCCTGAACCGGCTCGAGAGCGAGGAACTCCACGACGCGCTGCGGAACCTCATCCGGACGCGTTTCAAGGGTTAACCCTTTCCCGCCATGGTGCCCACGAACCGCGACCGCACCCTCTCGCGCGAGGTCCAGGTGACGCAGATCCCCTCCGGGGACAAGCACACCCTGCCGCTCGGGACGAAGGTGATGATCCACCAGACGCTCGGCGGGAGCTACACCGTGCAGACGGACCACGGGCTCTTCAGGATCGACGGGAAGGACGGCGACGCCCTCGGCGAGAAGGTCGCCGACCACACGATCGAGGCCGCCACGCTCGAGGGGGGGGCCCCCGATCCCGAGGCGGTCTGGGACCAGCTCCGCAAGGTCTTCGACCCCGAGATTCCGGTCAACATCGTGGACCTGGGGCTCGTCTACTCGATGGATGTCGAGAAGACGGAGGCGAACGCCTTCAAGGTTAATGTCGCGATGACGCTGACGGCGCCGGGTTGCGGGATGGGGCCCGCGATCGCCGAGGACGCCAAGGGCAAGATCCTCCTGGTGCCGGGCGTCGGCGACGCCGATGTCCGGATCACCTGGGATCCGCCGTGGAACCAGTCGATGATCAGCGAGGAGGGCAAGATGAAGCTCGGCCTCGTGTGACGACCTACGAGCAGGTCGTCTTGCTCGAGAGCCAGGGCGCCTCCTTTGTCCTCGTGACCCTGGTCGACGCGGTCGGCAGCACGCCGCAGGATGCGGCGGCCAAGATGATCGTGACCGCGGACGGGCTCTACAGCGGGACGGTCGGCGGGGGCAAGGTCGAGGCGGCGGCGCTCAGGTTCGCGTCCGAGGTCCTCGCGAAGGGCGACGGCAAACCCCGGTTCGTCTCATGGACCCTCAAGGGAGACGTGGGGATGACCTGCGGCGGCTCGGTCAAGTTATACTTCGAGCCGCACTGCGGCCCGGGGAGTTGGAACATCGCCGTCTTTGGCGCGGGCCACATCGGCCAGGCGCTCATGCCCGTTCTAACTCCCCTACCCGCGCGGATAACGGTCGTCGATTCCCGGGCCGAGTGGCTGGAGCGCATCCAGCCCGCCCAGAACCTGCGGATCATCCAGTCCGATTCGCCCGAGAGCATCGTTCCCTCTCTCCCGGACAACACCTTCCTTCTCGTGATGACAATGGGCCATGCGACGGACCGGCCGATCCTTCGGCGCGCGTTGGCCGAGAGGAAATTCCCGTTCGTGGGGGTGATCGGGAGCGATTCCAAGGCGAAGATCCTACGGAAGGAACTGCTCTCGGACGGCGTCACAAAGGCGCAGGCGGCCCGATTTCATTGCCCGGTGGGCCTCGACTTCGGGAGCAACCATCCCCACGAGATCGCGATCAGCATCGCGGCGCAGCTAATATCGGAGAGGGACCGCGTCCGGGCGACGTAGGCAGCTTATAGCTCCATTTCGGGTTCGATCCGACGGCTAGCAGCTCCACGTTCTCCCTTGTCGGAAATCTCAGGCTCCAAATCGGCAAATCCCAAATCGGGTAGCAGGGAAATGCTTTTTCTAGTGACCGGCGACATTTCGCGAACGCGAGACGCGGCAACTTGAAGGTCTTGCTGAACACTTGCCGGCAAATGCGCAATGTCATCGAAGTAACTCAAAGCCTTGAGGGAAATTGCGGGATTAAATTCTGGATATAATGCGCGCGCAGCTCCGAGCGAATCTTCCAAAGAGATTCCCTCCGACAATAGCTTGTGGATGTCTAGGTAATCCTTCGCTTCGGCTCTTTGCTGGATTACCTTCACCTTCTGAGCGGCAAGATCCAGCAGTCCCGCCGAATACAAGCCGTTGTCGGAAAACCGAACAGGTTCGCTGACACGGCCAAAACGAAGACCGCCAAAAAATGATACGGTCACGGGACTATCCGCGCTTCCCACACTGAACGTTATTGTGTCCTTTGTCCTGTGCTGGATTTGAGCTTTCGTCAGGAAAGCCTGGTCTTTGACCAATCGATCGATTTCGAGTGGCGACGGCGTAAAAAAATCGAAATCAACTGATAGGCGTCCTCCAACCTGCAAGGAAAGCGCAGTGCCACCGTATAGGACGAACTCAGTGCCGAGGGTCGCCAACTGCGGCCAGAGAATGCGCTGCGCCTCAGCCAACGTATTCAGGCGGGGAACGGTAGGCTTCACGCAAATTTCCTAATCGGCATGCCTGGAATGGGTTCAATTCCAAGGCGCCGATGCCAATAATGCCATGATGCTATATCGATAACACCGGGCTTTGAATTCTTAAGCGCATTTCTAAGCGCATCTTCGCCAAAAACCTCTTCAACATACCTTAAATCATCCCAAAAACCCCGCGCCATTACACGAGCCAGAAAGTCGTTTTGATCTGAAAGTGCAATCTCTGGCGTCTCCCACCAGATGACCTGCCGAGCAATTATTTCGAGCCTTGGATCCATCGTGGCCATGAACTGTATGTTAGGTAATCCTCAGAAACATTCAATGTTTCGCCATATCGATATGTCGATTGGTGACTCCATATATTATTGTAGTATAATATATTATGTTAGCCTAATTCCAATAGCTGCGAATATCGCTTCGCAGGTGGCCGGTGACGCGAGCGGCACTTCCCCGCTCTCCGTTCCGAAGGCAGAAACCGCATCCCTCAGCGCCTCCCGCACCGAAAAGGCCAGCATGAGGGGCGGCTCCCCGGCGGCCTTGCTGCCGTGGATCGTCCCATCCTGGTTGGCCAGCGGCAGGAGCGTGACATGCATTTCAATCGGGGCGTCGCTGATCGCCGGTATCTGGTAGGTGCTCGCGCTGTGGGTCATGAGACGGCCCTGCCTGTCCCACAGCAGTTCCTCGCGCGTCAACCAACCCACACCCTGGACGATTCCGCCCTCGACCTGCCCCAGGTCGACCCCGGTGTTGAGCGAGCTGCCGACATCCTGGACGGCATCGATGCGGATCACGCGGTGCATCCCGTTGTAGCCGTCGACCTCGACCTCAGCGACCGCTGCGCCGCAGGCGAAGTACTGGAACGGCCGTCCCGAGGCCGTCGACCAGTCCCAGTGGATTCCGGGGGTCGCATAGAAACCGGAGGCCGACATGCTGATCCTCTTTTCGTGCGCCCGGAAGCACACGTCGGCCATGTCGGCCAAGGCGCTGGAGCCGCGGGCCGTCACCTTTCCGTCGGCAAACTCAACCTGCTCGGGCGAAACAGGCGTCCCTCCCCTTTTTGACAGCACCTCGGCCGCGACCGGAAGGAGCCGCTCCCTGAGGATCATGCAGGCGTTGCGGACCGCGGCCCCGTTCAGGTCGGCGCCCGACGAGGCGGCGGTGGCGGAGGTGTTTGGCACCTTGTCGGTTGCGGTCGGCATCATCCTGATCCGGTCGGCCGGAAGGCCCAGCTCGCGCATCGCAACCCCCAGGATCTTCGTGTGGAGGCCCTGCCCCATCTCGGTCCCCCCGTGGTTCACCTGGGCCGTCCCGTCCATGTAGAGGAGGACGAGCGCGCCCGCCTGGTTGTAATGGGTGAGCGTGAAGGCGATTCCGAATTTGAGCGGGGTGACGGCGAGCCCGCGCTTGATCCTCGGGTGCGCCCTGTTCCAGGCGTCGACCGAGGCCCGCCTGGCCGCGAAGCCCGCCTCTTCCTGGACCCGCCTCCACACGGTCTGCAGGCGGTTGTCACCGATTTCCTGGAGGAAATGGGTCGTGTTCGTCTCCCCGCTCCCGCGGTAGAGGTTGCGGCCGCGGACCACCTCGGGCGCCAGGCCGAGCCTCCGCGAGATCCGGTCGACGATCTCCTCCATGACGATCATTCCCTGCGGGCCCCCGAAGCCCCGGAAGGCCGTGTTCGAGGCCACGTTCGTCTTCGCGATCAGCCCGGTGAAGCGGACGGCGGGGATGTAGTAGCTGTTGTCGAGGTGGAAGAGCGCCCGGTCGAGCACCGGCTGCGAGAGGTCGAGCGACCATCCCCCGTCCGAGCAGAGGTCCACGGCCGCCGCGAGGATCATGCCGTCCTTGTCGTAGCCGACGGAGAACGTGGAATGGAAGGGATGCCGCTTGCCGGTCAGCATCATGTCGAGATCCCGGTCGAGCTGGATCCTCACCGGGTGGCCGGTCTTGACCGATGCCAGCGCCACCATGGCGGCGAAGGCGTTCCCCTGGGTCTCCTTCCCCCCGAAGCCGCCGCCCATGCGGGGCGACTGCACGACCACCTTGTTCCTGTTCTCGCCGAGGACGTCCCCGACGACGCTCTGGATCTCAGTCGGATGCTGGGTCGAGGAGTTGACGAACACGGTCCCGTCCTCCCCCATTTCCGCCCAGGCCGCCTGCGTCTCCAGGTAGAAGTGCTCCTGTCCCCCGAAGGAGAACTCGCCCTCAAGCCTCAGGGGGGCCTTTGACAAGGCCGCAGCCGCGTCCCCGCGGGCAAGCGTGTGGGGAGCGGTGTGGAAGCTGCGGGCCGCGATCGCCTCCTTGATCCCGAGGAGCGGGGGCAGCGCCTCGTATTCGACGACCACGGCCGCGGCGGCGGCCCGGCAGGCCCGGGCCGAGTGGCCGACGACGATCGCGACGACCTGGCCGTGATAGAGGATCTCCTTGTCGGCGAAG
>PMSP01000091.1 GCA_003168315.1 Opitutaceae bacterium | reverse complement strand
GGACGCGGGCCGGCGTCGAAGAGGCAAGTTCCGATGCCCGCCAACATCCTGTGGATCGTGACGACGCAGTGGCGGGCGCAGGCCTGCGGGTACTCCGGGGACCCGAACGCGCGCACGCCCTGCCTGGACGCGCTGGCCGCGCAGAGCGTGGATTTCACCCAGGCGGTCACGCCCCATCCCTTCGGGCCCTTCGCCCGGGCCGCGATGCTGACCGGCGTCGCCTCGCCCGGGAACGGGATCCGCGACTACTACGACCCGCTTCCGCCCGGGGCGCGCACGATCGCGCACGAGATGCGCGACCGCTCGTATCTGACGGCGTTCTTCGGCAAGTGGCACCTCTCGAGGCGGGACAGGGGCGCCAGCCTGACCGGAGAGGAGCACGCGAGGGCGGTCGTCCCGCCGGGTGAGCGCGGCGGCTTCGACTTCTGGGAGGGCTTCGAGAGCGGGTTCCTCCTCAACAATCCCTGGCTTCACGGCACGCGGCTGCCGGAGCCCGTGCGCTTCGACGGCTACCAGAGCGACGTCGTGTGCGAGCGCGCCCGGGACATGCTCCGGTCCCTGGCCGGCCCCTGGTTCGCCCTGGTGAGCGTCGAGGGCCCCCATCCCCCCTACGCCGCGCCTGCCGCGGGGATCCGCGCCGGCGATCCCGCCGCGCTTGTCCTGCGCGGCAACGTCTCATCCGACCCGGCGGTCGAGGAAAGGGCGCGCGCCGAGCTGTCGGGATATTACGCGCACATCGAGGCGACGGACCGCTCCATCGGCGGCCTCCTCGGGGCGCTGCCAGCGGAAACCCTCGTCGTCTTCACGTCGGCCCACGGCGACATGCACGGGTCCCACGGGCTCTTCCGCAAGGGCTGGCCCCACGAGGAGAGCGTCCGCGTGCCGCTCCTCGTGCGGGGGCCGTTCCCTGCGCGCCGGGACGACCGGCCCGTCTCCCTGATCGACCTGCCGGCGCTTGCGACGGCCTGGGCCGGCGGCGGGGACCTCCCCCCGGGCCGCTGGTTCCCCCGGTCGGCCGCGGGACTCGCTCGGGTGTCCATGCCGTCCGTGGTCGCGCTTCCCGACCAGTGCGACCGGGTGTGGGACGGGGTCCGCTCCGTCGACAGGAAGCTCATCCTGAACGCCGACGGCTCACCGTGGCTCTTCTTCGACCTGGCCGGGGACCCGCTCGAGATGAGGAACCTGGCGGGCGACCCCGAGCGCGCGCGGGAAATCGCCGGGCTCCGGGCGCGCTTCAGCCCGTGACGATCGGCGCCACCTTGCTCTTCGAGAACTGCCTGCGTATCGCGGCGACGATCTCGTGCATCTTGACGGGCTTCGAGATGTAGTCGTCCATGCCGGCGTCGAGGCAGATCTCGCGGTCCCCCTGCATGGCGTTGGCCGTGAGGGCGATGATCTTCGGCTGGCGGTCCGCCGCCACGGTCCTGCGGATCTGGCGGCTTGCCTCGAGCCCGTCCATCTCGGGCATCTGGAGGTCCATCAGCACGAGGTCGTAGCTCCGGTTCTCGAACGCGTTCACCGCCTCGAGCCCGTTGCCGACCGCGTCGGCGTTGTAGCCCATCCGCTCGAGGAACCTGAGGGCGACCTTCTGGTTGACGGCGTTGTCCTCGGCCAGGAGCACGGTCAGGGGGATTTCCTCGGCGATAGGGCGGTCCTCCTGGCGCGTCTGCTCGACGATGTCGCCGCCGCGGTTCCCGAGGACCGCCAGCGCCTGCAGGAACGAGACGGTCTTGATCGGCTTGGACAGGGTCGCGTACGGCTGGCCGTCCGCGGGGGCCGCCGGGGCCATCTGCCCCAGGCGGAAGAGGACCAGCCTCGGGCACTTGATCTGGGCGGTGAGCTCGAGCGCCCGCTGCGAATCGAACTCGGGAAGGTCGAGGATCACGAGGGCCGGCGGGTTCTGGAGCGTGGAGGCCATCTCGACCGCGGACTCCGGCTCGTTCGCGAACACGCACGTGGCCCCCAGGCCGTCGAACAGCGTCCGCAGCCGGGCGCGCGTGATGGGGTTGTCCTCGATGCAGAGGGCGAGCGAGCCGTTCAGGTCCATGCCCGCGAACGGGGGCGGGGCTATCTCCGCGGGCCGCTGGGCGGCGTCGGTCATGAAGGCGATCGTGAACGTGGAGCCGCGGCCGAGCGTGCTCTCCACCCGGATGTCCCCGTACATGAGCTGGCACAGGCGCTGGCAGATCGCGAGCCCGAGGCCCGTCCCGCCGTACTTGCGGGTGGTGGACGAGTCCACCTGGCTGAAGGCCTTGAAGAGCCGGTCGATCCTGTCAGGGGGGATGCCGATGCCGGTGTCCTGCACGGTGATCTCGAGCCTCATCCGGCCGGCCGGCGTCGCGCGCACCGTCGCGTCGAGCGGGATCCTGCGGACCTGGATCGAGATGCTCCCCGACGGCGTGAACTTGATGGCGTTGTTGACGAGGTTGACGATGATCTGGCGCAGGCGGGTGACGTCGCCCACGATCCACGGCGGGACGTCCTGCTCCACGTGGTAGCCGATCTCCAGGCGCTTCGCGGCCGCCGTCGGCGCGAAGAGGTCCAGGGCCTCCTCGACGCAGAGCGCGAGCTCGAACGGAAGCCGCTCGAGCTCCATCTTCCCCGACTCGATCTTCGAGAAGTCCAGGATGTCGTTGATGATCGTCAGGAGCGCCTCGCCGGACGTGCGAATCGTGTTGACGAAGTCCCGCTGCTCGCCCGTCAGCGAGGTCTCCATCAGGATGCTCGTCATGCCGATGACGCCGTTCATCGGGGTCCGGATCTCGTGCGACATCGAGGCGAGGAACTCGCTCTTGGCCCTTGAGGCGAAGTCGGCCTCGGCCTTGGCGCGGCGCAGCTGGTTCTCCGTCTCGACCCGCGACGTGATGTCGTTCTCGATCGCTATGTAGTTCTCAACCTGGCCCGACTGGTTGCGGACGACCTGGACCTCCAGGTGCAGGTAATACTTCCTCCCCGACTTGGAATAGTTGACGATCTCGGTGTTCGTGCCGTTTCCCTTCGCGATCTCGTCGCGGATCAGGTCGGCCTGCGCGGCGTCGGTGTCCGGGCCGCCGAGGAGGAGGCCGGGGTCCTTGCCGACCACCTCGTTCAGGGTGAACTCCATGACGCGGCAGAAGGCGCTGTTGACCCACTCGATCTTGCCGTCGGCCGACCCGATGATGACCAGGTTGTCCGTCTTGGAGGCGACGAGCGAGAGCTTGCGCGCCTCGGCCTGGCTCTCGCGCAGGGCCTGCTCCGACTCGCGCCTGATGGTGATGTCCTGGACGGTGCCGATGATGCGCGTCGGCCTCCCGTTCGGGCTCGCGAGGACCGACTTCGAGCGGACATAGACCCAGCGCCAGTCACCGGTGCGGGAGCGCACGCGGTACTCGGGGTCGATGAACGAGGCGATGCCGTTCAGCTGGGACTCGGTGCGCTTGCGGTACATCGGCAGGTCGTCCGGGTGGATGAGCGACTGCCAGACCTCGAGGGTCGAAGGCATCCGGGCGTGCTCGTATCCGAGGAGGCCCCAGAGGCCGGGGCTGTAGTAGACGTGGCCCTTGGGGACATTCCACTCGAAGATGCCGATCTGCGTGGAATCGAGCGCCAGGCGCAGGCGCTCATCCGAGACCTTGAGCCTCGCCTCGATCCTGCGCCTCTCCTCGTTCTCCGCGACCAGCCGCTTGTTGGAGAGGTCGGAAAGGTACTGGCCCGACCTCGCCCGCCGGGCGAGGTGGAGCGTGAAGCCGAGGAGGAGCGTGATCGCCAGGCCGCCCGCGAGGGCCATCTCGGGCAGGTACCGCTTGTCGGCCCTCATGAGGTCGCTGGTCGGGGTGAGGCCGAGCCTCACCCTCTGGTCGAAGAGGTTGTAGTAGAGCTTGTCGTGGGAAGCCGCCTCGCCGCTGCTCGCCGCCAGCGTGGAGCGGTAGACCTCGCTCGTGCCCACCGTGGCCACGAGGGTGTAGTTGCCCGGGAGCCTCAGCTGCTTGTAGATCGTCGCGAAGAACCGGGCATAGAGGAATTCCGCGGCCACGTAGTGGCCGGGATCGCCGCTCTTGCCGATCGGCGCGTAGATCACGAAGCCCGCGTCCTTCTTGCCGTCCGCGTCCCCGGAAGAGGACACCTCGGGGCCGTTCTTCAGCCGCGCAGCCTCGATCGCCTCGCGCGTCCTCGGCTCCGAGAGGTGCTCAGGCGTGCTGGCGCCCGAGCCCTCGGGGTAGGACCAGCGGGCCGTCAGCTTGGGCCCCGCCGAGTCAATGAGGGCGATCGAGACGCAGCCCAGGTCCTTCGACTCGTCGAAGAACGAGGCCGCATCGGTCTGCCAGGCGGCCATGTTCGTATCCGGGTTGTCGGCCCCGTTTCGGGCCAGCCGGTCGAGGAGGTTCATCTGCTGGTCCACGGCGGACTTGATGCTCGTCGCCACCTGGTCCATCTCGTTCGCGGTCTTTGCGTCCAGGTAGGCTATCTCGCGCTCGCGGAGCCCGATCCAGAAGATGAGGGTGAGCGTGAGGCTGAAGATTATGGCGGGCATCGGGAGCCACGCCGGGGGGCCGCCGTCGTCCTTCAGGCTCTCCCGCCATGCGAGGACGAGGAGGGCGCAGCCGGCGACGAGGAGCGCGGCCGCGGTGACGGCCGACATGGCGGTGTACGTGCCCCAGTTGTAGACGGCCGGGAGCTGGAAGGGGTACCCGAGCAGGGTGGAGAACCCGACCGAGGCCAGCAGGGAGCCGGAAACCGCCTCGGCGAACAGGCGCTCGCGCGCCCGGCGCTGGGAGATCCTCCAGAAGATGGCGACCCCCGCTATGGCGATGCAGCAGGCCGCCATCACCGACCCGCGCCCGGGCTGCACCGTGTCCACCAGCAGCGTGTCGCGCGCAAAAAGCTCGTCGATCCGGAGGTTGACCCCGAAGAACCCCTCGAAGGCCATCAGGAGGCCGACGAGCAGGGGGACGAGGCCCGCCCAGGTGGCGTTCCTGAACCCCAGTTCCCTCCCCAGGAGCGCCCCGCCGATCGCCAGGAAGCAGAGCGCCTCGTTGAACATGATCGGGGCCAGGTGCTCGACCGGCTCGACCATCCGGTCGATCTGGAAAAGCCACCCGATGACCCCGTCGACGCCCACGACAATGAGGATCACGGCGAGCGCAAGAGACGCCCGCTCGGTCCAGGAACGCCGGGGCAATGTGTTGACGTGGTCCATTCGGCCCGGACGAATTAAACGTATAGGCCAAC
Source organism: Opitutaceae bacterium (assembly GCA_003168315.1). Lineage (GTDB taxonomy): Bacteria > Verrucomicrobiota > Verrucomicrobiia > Opitutales > Opitutaceae > Palsa-1447. The sequence goes on along the minus strand of PMSP01000091.1, from coordinate 8,526 downwards.
CCGGGGCAATGTGTTTCGCACCACGGGATTTACGCATTTATACGGTACCCTGCCAGGCCCCCATTTGCCCAACCCTAAGTCAGGGATAGGGATTGGCGATCGGCGCCGGCGGCCCCGGCTTGTCCAGGGACCCGGGCCTCATGTCGCCTTCCCGCAGCAGGTTCAGGGGGCTGTAGGCGAGCCTCCAGGAGGGGTTGTCGATGCTCCCGGTGAGCCTTACCCTGAGGACGGCGGACAGGGGAGCCGTGATCGCATTGAAGATCTGGGCCAGCGACCGGCTCTCCATGAACGGGTAGATGGTGACCGTGAAATCGAGCATCCGCCGGTCGATGGCGTAGGTCCCCTTGGCGCGGATCGCGGAGTTGGCCCCGATGACGCTCAGGTCCGGGAAGTCGAGGGACGAGTCTCGGATCTTGACCGAGGCCCGGGCCTGGGTGAAGCGCAGCTCCGGGAACTTGAGCACCTTCGAGAGGCCGCCCAGGAGGGAAACCTCCCCCAGCTTGGCGCCTTGGATCTGCACGTTGCCGTCGCCGACGAAGCTTCCCAGGTCGCCCGGGGCGCCCTCGGCCGCCGCGTTCAGGTCGAGCCTCACCCCGGACTTGTCCTTGGCGAACGTCTCGAGCGCCGTGGAGCTGGGCCTGGGGGCGGCCACGACGAAGCCCTCCGCCGCACCCGCGGCCTGCCCGAGGCTCGCGCCCGTGAGGGACGCCTTGAAGCGCAGGCGCCTGTCGGCGCCCTGGCCCGCGACCTGGGCCGTCCCGCTCAGGCTGCCGCCGGCAAAGCCCGCGTCGACGTCCATCACGTTGATGGCGTCGTCGTTCAGGTCGAACTTGAAGGCGGCCCTGTCGAACGCGACCCCGTGGATCCGGAGCCCCCCGTTTGAGCGCACCTCGGCGTGGAGGACCTTGTGCTGGGGGGCCGCCGCCGCGGGGCCGTCAAAGTGGCCGCGCAGCGTCAGGTCCGGCGGCTGGTCGAACGAGAACGCCGCGATGGCCGCGGCGCCTTCCGGGGGAAGCATCTTGGCGAGGGGCGCCGGGTCGACCGTCGAGGTCGTGTCGATGTCGAAGCCGCTCCAGGCGCCCTGCACCGGCTCGGTCACGAGCCTGAAGGAGCCCTGGGCGGACCCCTTCCCCTTGGTGAGGACGATGTCCAGCCCGTCGCACGCCGACTGGTCGACGTACAGGAGCACCTTGGCCGTGTCGAATTCCTGCCCGCGCAGCACCGGGTCCTTCGAGTCGGCGTAGCCGAAGACGGAGAAATCCCTCCCGTGGAGGTAGCGGCCGCGCACGTCGACGCTCGCGTCGGGAGGGTGGGTGGGGAATTTGAAGTTATTGAAGATTCCGGTCCACCAGTCCCCCCCGAACCACGGGCTGATGTTGAGCGGCCGCAGCCGGCCGGTCAGGAGGTAGCGGAACTCGAGCGTGGAGAAGTTCTGCTCGTAGGAGCCCTGCGCGAGGTTCTCCCCGCTCACGGCCGTCGCGTCGCGCGCCGCGAAGTGCGTGCCGTCAAATGAGACCACCCCGCGCGCCTCGTCGAACCTCACGTGGTAGGCTGTGAAGTTGCGGGTATCAACCCGGGCCTTGACGTCGTGGAACTTCCACCCCTTGGAGAACCGGATGCGGCCGGTTGCCGCGAGGGGCTCGGTAAGGTCCGCGAACCGGCGCACGTTGGCGCCCACCCGCTCGGAAAGGGGCCCGAGGAGATCGGGCGAGAGCGAGGCGTCGAACGAGACGTCGGCCGATTTCTCGGCAAAGTCGGCGTCGCCCTTGGCCCAGACGGGCCGGCCGAGGATGACCGCCGAGGCCTCGGCGCTGATCGCGCCGCCCGGGCCGGGGATGATCGATGCGATCGGGGACCCGATGAAGTAGTGGCCGACGGACACGGAGGCCGCGGTGAGCTCGAGCTCGCTCGGCGTGAAGTCGAGTGTTTCCACATTGAGGATGCCCCTTATGCGGGCCCGGACGCCCTGGGCCTCGACCCGGCCGCCGAGGCGGAGCGTCTCGGCGGTGGCGACGGCGGATGTCATGAGGGGCGCGCCGCCCAGCAGCGGAAATCGGCATGTCGCGTGGAGCGTGCCCGTTTCGAGGGCGGCGGGCTTCGCCATCCTGAGGCCGTCCGCGTAAAGCTGCGCGCGGACGATGGCGCCCCGGGTGTCGGAGGGCGTCAGGGTCGCGGTCAGCACGGGCGCGTCGAGTCCCACCAGCTGCTCCTCCGCGTGCGAGAATTCCCGGCTGAGGAAGACGTAGTTCGCGGCGAGGAACTCGGCCAGCGGCAGGGGATGTGACGGGGCGATGACGCCGTTCCTCGTGAAGGTGCCCGAATTGACCTGCCCGTGCGCCGAGACATAGATTCCCCCGAGGTGGCAGGTCAGGTAGTCCACCGAGAACTCGTCGCCCCGGGAGGTTATCGAGAAGCCCGCGTCCAGGTCCTGGATGATCTTCTCCGCCCGTCCCGACGCCGAGAGCATCGCGGGTATGAAGAGGTTGGCGCCGGTGGCGCGCATCTCCCTCGGCTCGACCCGCCCGGCCAGGAGCGCCCAGGGGTCGAGGCGGATGTAGATGGCGTTCGCCGTGACGACCGGCTCGGCGAATGACTCCAGCTTGACGCTCGCCCTGAGGAGCAGCACGCGGCCGGAAGGGTCGAAGGTCGCCTTGCCGAACGCGACCGACGCGCCGGCCTCGGCCAGGCGTCCCTCGATCGCGTGCAGGAGGAAGCGCGGGACCTGGAGCTCGTTCACGGTCGCGATGTAGGCCTGCAGGAAAACGAGCAGCGAGAGACCGAGCCAGAGCGTCCACAGGGCCAGGGTCAGCAGGAAGCTGCCGCAATGGCGGGCGACCGCCAGGCATTGCCTTGATGTTCCGCCGGGCATCCGCGTCAGGGCTGCGTCAGCGCAAAGAGTGCGTCCAGGAGGGGCTGCTCGATCGCGAACACCGCCCCGAATTCCTTCGAGCCGGCGAGCTGCTCGGCGCCGCCGGTGCGCTCGGCCAGCCAGAGGGTCATCATGTTCACCTGGGGCGGCCCGGCGCCGCCCGGCAGGGAGACGGTCGCGTCGAGCCGGTACTTCCACGAGCGCACCTCCCCGGCGGCGAAGACCTTGTCCGGGAACCCGTCCTGCACGAAGCTCGCCGCGCGCAGGTTCCGCAGCTGGGCGAGGATGGTGGTGATGGCCTCCCTGCGGGGGGCGGTCTCCGTCGCCAGCGCGCCGTCCCAGGTCTCCCCGTCGGCAAGCTTGCGCGAGTAGATGACGGTGTTGTCGGCCGCGTTCGCGAGCGTGACCGACGTGATCCTGGCCGCCGCCGGCAGCGCGCTCAGCAGCCGCTCGCGCCATGCGAGCGGTGACGCGCTCGTCTCGCGCAGGATGTCGGGCTCGACGGCATAGACGGACGGCAGGCCCGCGATGCGCGCGTAGGCGACATTCTCGCGCTTCGTCGGGAGCCCGATCTGGAGCGTCACCTGGGTCGCCGGGGTCCCCGCGAGCGTGAGGGCGATCTCGCGCTCCGGCCGGTTGAAGCCCCAGTCCTCGATGTCGGCGTTCGTCGGGGCGTCGCTCTGGAACCGGAGCGCGCTCAGCGTCTCGAGCTGCTCGAGGAGCCTCTGCACGGCTGCGGCGTCGGCGGCGAGCGTCTGCGATCCCTGGGCGCCGCCCCGGCGGACGATCTGCCATCCCGTCTCGTGGGACCCCGCCGCCGGCTCCAGGCGCTGGAGCTCGAGCTCGGGCTGGTTGAGGGCCGAGAGCGCGATCGACGTCACGGACGACGGATCGAAGTCCAGGACGTGGCGGTCCCGCAGCTCGTCGGCGGCGTTTCGCAGGGTCGCCATGAGGGAGGGCGGGATGTTGACGATGAAGATGGCGCGCCTGCCGTCGAGCTGCGCGAGGTAGTCGTTGTCGCTGCCCGAGGCGGCCCCGACGAAGAGGGTCTCAAGCCGGTTGTTCCCCTCGAGCGTGACCCGCAGCAGGGGCGCGGTCTCCGGGGCGGTCGCGGGCGGGTTCTGGAGCACGAACGACTTCACCCGGAGTGCGTCGAGGGCGTTGATGGCAAGCTCGGTTGCGTTCTTGCCCGCCCGGGCGTTGACCGGGGTCCTGAAGAGCCAGCGGCTGGCGTCCCGGTCCAGGCGGACCCGCACGCTGGAGGGCGCCGCCGTCTGGAGGTTGAGCGACCGGGCCTCGAAGACCTGGATTGAGAAGATGACATCCGAGCGCAGCTGCTCGAAGGGCGTCGACAGGCTGTCGACGAGGGAGCGGTCGACCACGTGGATCTTCTCGCCGTCGGGCGACAGGATGTAGAGGTGGTCGCCGACCTTGGTCGTGTCGCCGATCCGCAGGATCGTCGTCTTCAGACTTGGCGAGCTCTCGTCGCCCGAGGTGAACGTGAGGGTCATCTTGGGCTGCTCGAGGCCGTAGTCCGCGAGCTTCTGCCCGTTCTTCTCCAGGTCGCGGGTGCTGAAGCTCGTCGTGTCCCCGAGGAACTGGAGCTCGTTCGTGATGCGGCTGACGGCGGCGTTGTTCGCGGGCCACTCGACGGGCCTCGTGATGAACCAGGACTCGCCCCGGCGCTCCAGGCTGAAGCCCGAGCCCGGCGTCGTGCCGGCCACGTCGAGCGTCCTGATGTTGGCCGCCTCCGGCCCGAAGACCCTTCGGCGCGCCTCCTGCGAGGCATGCTCGATCTTCCAGTCGCGCTCGAAGTAGAAGATGAAGAAGAACAGCGCGACGTTCAGGAAGAGCAGGACGAGGGTTACTTTGGAGCGCATGTCAGTGGGGACGGGAAGGAGTGCGGCCGGGGCATCAGTTGCGGCGGGCCCAGTATACGCCGATTCCCAGGAGGGCGGCAATGCCGGGGAGGGCCAGGAGGAGCGTGTAGCGCAGGCGCGCAAGCTCGCCCGCGCTGAGGGAGAGCGAGAAGCGCTCAATGGGGCGCGTCGGCACGTTCAGGGAGACGTCGCGCCCGACGGTCCAGTTGACGGCGCCGAGGAACATCTGCTCCGCGCCCGAGGTGGTCAGCCGGGCGTTGGAGATCATGTCGCCGGTCCCGATGACGACCAGCTTGCCGCCCGGGACGCTGAAGGGGAGGTCGCCGCGGACGGCGACCCGCTCCGAGGCAACGGCGACGCCGAGCCTGTTGGGCGGGTCCATCTGGGGCAGGCCCTTGATGTCCACGCCCGGGGTGAAGTAGGCCTGGATGCCGCGCTGGCGGTAGCCGAGCTCGCCCCACGCCGTCTTCGAGGTGGCCGCGAGCGTCACCACCGTCAGGCCGGCGCCCGGGTGGCCGGGCAGCGGCCTGACGCTTCGCGCCGCGCCGATCCTTAGCCCCTCCTTGTAGTCGAGGAGGGTCTGCGTGATCGGGTGCTGGGCATAGGCATAGATGATCAGGTCGCCGTCCTCCGTCATGCTGTCGGAGGCGAGGTCGAGGATGATGTCGTCGTCCACCAGGACCCCCCAGTCGTCGATCAGGAGGTCATTCAGGCCGGACTGCGTGTTGGGGGCCAGGAAGAGGATCAGCTTGCCGGCGCCCGCACCCAGGTACTGGCGCAGCGTCTCCTGCTCGAAGGCGGTGAACGGGTCCCGGGGATAGGTGCAGACCAGGAGCGCAGTGTCCGCCGGGATCTTCCGCGCCGCGGCGAGATCGAGCGTCTCCACGTCATAGTTCCTGAGGCGCAGCTCGTCCCGCACCATCGAGAGGCCGTTGGCCGTGTCGACGTCGTCGGGCCGCAGCTCGCCGTGGCCCACGAGGAAATAGATCTTTTTGCGGTCGGGGTTCGAGACGTCGAGGATCGCCGCCGTCACCGCCTGCTCGCCGATGAAGTCCTTCCGGACCTTGTTCTCGACATGGTAGAGGTTGTCGGGCGTCAGGACGCGCCGCTTGTCCCCGCAGAGGAGGAGGACCAGGCCCGGACGGTCGACCCCGTACTTCTCGGTCTTGCGCCGGTCCTGGTAGAGGTCGACGTACTCGACCGTGATGCGGCCGGCGGAATTGGCCTCCGTCGCGTAGACATACTCCGTGAGGAGCCCCTTGATCTCGGGGTCGTCCTCGGTCTGGCTGCCCGAGGTCACCACGATGTGGACCGGCTGGGACAGCTCCCGAAGGTAGGCGAGCGTCTCGGCGGACAGCGAGAACTTGCGGTACCTGGTGAGGTCGAAGCGCCAGGAGTGGCTCCTCGCCAGGTAGTTCACGCCTCCCACGAAGGTGAGGAAGAGGACGGCCTGGAGGACCAGGTTCACCGTGCGGATCCATCTTGAGGCTCGGAAGCTGTCGGTCACGGCGGGGCGGTTTCTCTAGCTGTGGAGAAGCTTGGTCTCGACGCTCAGGATGCTGAAGATGAGGGCGAGGACCGAGCCGCTGACGTAGAACAGCAGCTCCCGCATGTCGACGACGCCCCGGGTGAAGTCCTGGTAGTGCTGCTGGATCTGCGCGTAGTGCACCGCGTCCTTGATCGGCGAGAGGGCCTCCCGGTCCAGCCACGAGGCGTTCGCGAGGTACTGCCCGCCGAAGATCAGGGCGACCAGCATCGTGACACTGAGCATGCCGGCGACGGCCTGGTTGCGGGAGAGCGAGCTTGCGAACACGCCGATGGCGATGAAGAGGAGCCCGGAAACGCTCACGAAGAGGTAGCCGCCCAGGATGGGGCCCGGGTCGATCAGGTGGGCGTCGCCCGCGAACCGCTTGAGGATGTAGAAGAATCCGGCGGTGGAGCCCCAGAAGAGCAGGTAGAGCAGGTATGCCGCCGCATACTTTCCCAGGACGACCTCGGTCGTCGTGACCGGCGTCGTCAGGAGGGTCTCGATCGTGCCGAGCCTGCGCTCCTCGGCGAGGCACTTCATGGTGAGGAGCGGGACCATGAAGATCACCGGGAAGTAATAGATCTCAAAGAAGGCGGACGCGGGCGAGAGGTCCTGCGGGGCCTTGCTGTAGGCCTCGAGGATCCCGGTGAACATGAAGCCCATCACGGAAAGGAACCCGACGGCCGCGATGTAGGTGCTCGGGCTGACGAGCAGCATGCGGACCTCGTGGCTGAGGATCGTGAGGAAATGCTTCATGGCCGCGGGGTCGGCTTCGGGTCCTCGACCACCGCGTCCCAGCTGCGCCGCGTCGCCGCGAGGAATACGTCCTCGAGGGTCGGGTGGGCCCTGCTGAGGGCGCGGACCCGCAGCCCCTCGAACATGAAGGCGCGCAGGATCGCCTCGCCCATGTCATCGGGGTTCAGGGTCTTCAGCTTGATCGTGCGGAAGCCCTCCTCGTCGAGCGGGCCCTCCGAGGCGATGGAAAGCCCGAGGTCGATCGACCCGAGCATGAAGGGGAGCGAGCCGATGTGGCCGGAGGCCTCGATCTCGTAGGCGGACTGGCCGAGCACCTCGCGGCGGAGCTCGGCCGGCGTCCCCTGCGCCACGATGCGGCCCTGGTTGATGATGAGGACCCGGTCGCAGGTCATCTCGATCTCCGGCAGGATGTGGCTCGAGATGAGGACCGTCATGCGGCCGCGCAGGCTCGCGATCAGGTCGCGGACGATGAGGATCTGGTGGGGGTCGAGGCCGATCGTCGGCTCGTCCATGATGATGACCGGCGGCTCCGCGAGGACGGACTCGGCGATCCCCACGCGCTGGCGGAACCCCTTGGAGAGCTTCCCGATGATCTTGTGGCGGACCCGCTTCAGGTCGCAGAGCTCGAGCACCTCGTCGATCCGCGAGCCGAGCTTGCCGCGCGGGACCTCCTTCAGCCTCCCGCGAAAGTACAGGTACTCGCTCACCCGCATCTCGTCGGGAAGGGGGTTGTTCTCCGGCATGTAGCCGATGCACTTCTTCACGGCGTCGATCTCGGATGCGACGGGGAAGCCGCAGATGGAGACCTGCCCCGAGGTCGCCGGCAGGTATCCCGTCAGGATCCGCATCGTCGTCGACTTGCCGGCGCCGTTNNTGAAGCTGATGTCGTTCACCGCGGTTACGCCCGCGTAGCTCTTGACGAGGTGCGACACCTCGATCGCCGGCTGGGGGGGGATGGGGGGCATGGCGGTTGGGCCTCAGCCGCCCTTCTCGACCGTCACCTCGCCCGCCCGGAAGCCGCGGGTGCGCCCATGCTCGTCGCGCAGGAGGAGGGAGCCGACGTCGTCAATCCCAAGCACGCGCCCGCGCCGCTTGCGGCCGCCCTCGGACAGCGTGATCTCGCGGCCCCGCAGCACGTCGTACTTGTTCCAGAGCTNNTCCGTGAACCGCTCGTAGGCCAGGAGGACCCGCCCGATGAGGGCGGCCGTGAGCCGGTTCAGGTCGACCGTCTCGCCGGCCAGCTCCGAGAGCGAGACCGCGCGCCGGGCCAGCTCGGACGGCCAGTCGGCCGCCGGGCTGTTCACGTTGAGCCCGAGCCCGAAGACCAGGTCCCGGATCTGGTCCGCGTCGACGCGGGCCTCCGTCAGCATCCCGCCCGCCTTCCTTCCGTCGAAGACGATGTCGTTGGGCCACTTGATGCCCGGCGCCACCGGGACGAACCGGGACACGAGCTCGCAGATGGTGACGCCCATCCAGAGCGTGAAGGTCTGCAT
>PMSP01000354.1 GCA_003168315.1 Opitutaceae bacterium | reverse complement strand
CCCGGGCCATGCTGCCGGCGAGAAAGTCGATCGTGGCGCCCGCCGCGATCATCACCGGGACCCTCAGCAGGTGAAGATTCCGCGAAATCCACTTTTCCTGCTTTGGGCAGCCGAAGCAGACCAGGACGACGTCCGGCCTTGCGGTGCGGATTCGGTCGGCGATTCCCATGTTGTCCATTTCGAGAAGCGGCAGGTACGGCGGCGAATAGTGCGAAACCTGCGGGAGCGACGGGTGCGCAGCCCCGATACGGCGGGCGGCCTCGGCTGCGACGGCGGGGCTGCCGCCGAGAAGAAAGATGCGCCAGCCCTTTTCGGCCGCCCTTTGGAGCAACAGCGGTACCAGGTCGGACCCCGTCACGCGGCACGGCAGGACACCGCCTAGCAGATGCGACGCCCAGACGATGGGCTTGCCGTCGCACAGAACCAGGTCCGCCCGTACCAATATGCGACGCAATTCGTTGTCGCGTTGCGCCTTTACAAGGAAGTCGACATTCGGGGTGACGACGTAGTGGGCGCCGCCGTCGGCGACCATCGCATCGATGCGGTCGACGGCGCCCGCGAGTGTCGTCTGGTGAAAGGGAATGCCAAGGATGGCAACAAGCCTCTCAAGCTCCGTTGCATACACTGGCGCCTGGACAACATTCAGCATGTCCGCTTCGACAGCGACCTGCGGGAGCCGGATGTGAGGTTCGGCACCCATAGTTGGCGGGGGAGGGCACCCCGGTGACCGCATGTTGGGGTGGACACCTACTTCCGCGGAGGACGCCGTGCGTCTATTTTATCCGGCATCCATGACGCTTCTGCGATTCCTAGTGCGCTATTCGCCCTCCATGGTCATCTGGACCTCGGCTGCCGCACTGCTCAGCGGAGCCTGCAACACCCTCCTTCTTGTCCTGATCACCGCGGCAATGAGCCGCCACGGGAATCTCGGCACGGCGCTGGTAGTTGCATTTTGTGCGCTGGGACTCGGCCGGTTCATTACAAACGCGCTCGCGCAGGTGACCCTCGCGCATTTCTCCCAGGCGACAACGGCCCGCTTGCGCCTTGATCTCGTCAGCAAGATACTCTCGGTGCCGCTGCGCCAGATCGAGGAGCTTGGCGCCCCGAAGCTGATGGTCGCGCTCACCGAGGACATCCTGGAGATCACGCAGGCAACGCTCAGCATCCCGATCTTCGCCCAGAATTTTGCATACCTGCTCGGCGGCGCGGTGTATTTGGCTTGGCTTTCAATGCCCGTGTTCCTCGGGATGTTCGCCTTCGGGGTCGTCGGGGCCGTCACTTATCGCATGCTGATCCGGAGCGGCTTCGGGCACCTGAGCGCGGCGCGAGACGGCCAGGACCGCCTCTTCCAGCATTTTCGGTCGCTTACGGAGGGCATAAAGGAGCTCAAGCTCCACCGCGCTCGCCGCGAGGCCTACCTGAAGGAGGACGTCGCCCAGGCCGCGGCCGTGTGCCAGAGGCACAATGTCGCGGCCGAGCTGCGCTTCATCATTGCGCAGAACTGGAACCAGCTGCTCTTCCTGGCGCTTATCGGCCTGATCATCTTCGCCCTCCCGCGAGTGGCGAGCTTCAGCCAGCAGGCGATGACCGGCTATATCATCATGACAGTCTTCCTGATGGGGCCGCTCCAGGGCCTGCTCGGAAGCCTATCGGTGTTCAGCCGCGCCAACGTCTCCCTGCGGAAGGTGGAACAGCTCGGGCTCGCGCTGTCCCTGCACCCCACCGACAACGCTGTCGTCTCCAACGGCCAGTTTGCATCGAAGCCGTTCGAGTCGCTGGAGCTCGTCCAGGTTGAACACCATTATTATCGGGAGCGCGAGGACGACAATTTCATACTCGGGCCGATAAATCTTTATCTCAGGCCGGGCGAGCTCGTGTTCCTTGTCGGCGGCAACGGCAGCGGGAAGTCCACGCTCGCGAAGGTGATAACGGGCCTCTACCCGCCTGCGGGCGGGGAGATCCGGCTGAACGGGAGCCTGGTCGGCGATCACAACCGCGACGATTACCGGCAATGCTTTTCCGCCGTGTTCTCGGACTACTTCCTCTTCGACCGGATTGTCGGCCGGGGCGGTTCGGATGCAGACCGGCGCGCCCGGGAGTACCTCGAGCGCCTGCATCTGGATCACAAGGTCTCGATAAACGATGGCGTGTTCTCCACGACGCAGCTCTCCCAGGGCCAACGCAAGCGCCTTGCGCTACTTTCGGCCTACATCGAGGATCGTCCGTTCTACCTGTTCGACGAGTGGGCTTCCGATCAGGATCCCCTGTTCAAGGAGGTGTTTTACACCCAGCTCCTCCCGGAGCTGCGCTCGCTCAACAAGGCGGTCCTGGTGATCACCCACGACGACCGGTACTTTGGTTGCGCAGACCGCCTGATCAAGCTGGACTACGGCAAGCTCACGCGTGAGCACGCGGAGCAGCCGGTGGCCGCCGGATGGGGCCGGGCGTCGAACCCCCCGGGAAGTAGCATTGGACCCCAGTAACAGGCGCGGCCGCGTAGCATCCAAGGGGTCTATCTATGGGACCCGCTATGCTTGAAAACGACCTTCAAATAAATAACGCGGCTTCGGCTGCGAAATCGACAGGCCGCCTCTTCGCCGCCGCCGCGGCCATCCTCCTGTTTGCCGTGAACGCGAGGGCAGGCGTCTATGCGTTCGCACCACTGGCGGGAGACGCGAGCGTGCTCGACCACACCGATGGCACGGGGAGCAATGCGCGCTTCTTCAATCCCACTTCGGTCGCCGTGGACACCGCGGGCAACGTCTATGTGGCGGATGGCGGGGACCACACCATCCGCAAGGTGGGCGCGGGCGGGGTCGTTACAACTCTCGCCGGCATGTCTGGACAGGCTGGGAGCAGCGATGGCTCGGGCTCGGGCGCGCTCTTCCTGTATCCCTACGCGGTTGCTATCGACGCCTCTGGCAACGTGTACGTGGCGGACAGCGGCAACAACAACGTTCGCAAGGTCACTGCGGGCGGCAGCGTGAGCACATTGGCCGGCAACGCAGGCCTCACGGGCAGCGCGGACGGCACGGGCAGCGCCGCGCTCTTTGACCAGCCGCAGGGGATAGCGGTGGACGCTGCGGGGAACGTCTATGTGAGCGACACCAACAACAGCACCATTCGCAAGATCACCGCGGCCGGCGTCGTGACGACGCTGGCGGGCGCCGCAGGCCAGACAGGCAGCTCCGACGGAACAGGCGCCTCGGCGCGCTTCAGCTACCCCTTCGGCCTGGCAGTGGACGCCGTCGGCAACATCTATGTGGCGGACTTCGACAACAGCACGGTCCGGAAGGTCACGCCCGGGGGGGCCGTCTCGACGCTCGCGGGCAGCGCGGGCGTGTCCGGCACCGCCGATGGCCAGGGCGGTGCGGCCCAGTTCAATCATCCGGAAGCCGTGTCGGTCGACGCCGCGGGGAATGTCTACGTAATCGACACCTCCAACCAGACCCTGCGAGAAATTACCGCCGTTGGCAGCGTGTCGACGCTCGCCGGGACTCCGGGCATCGGCGGCCGCGCCGACGGCACCGGGCCTGCGGCCAGCTTCTTCTATCCCGGCGGTGTCGCGTCGACGGGCTCCGGCACCGTCTACGTGGCCGACACGGGCAACCATACGATCCGGGCAATGGACTCCCCGGGCGTCGTGACCACCCTTGCTGGCGCGGCGGGAGTTGAGGGCAGCGCCAACGGCACCGGAAGCCAGGCGCTCTTCGCGTACCCCTGCGGGGTGGCGAGCGGCGGCTCAGGGAATCTCTACATTGCCGATACGAACAACAACGCGATTCGCGAGGTGACCACGGCTGGCGTTGTGACGACGATTGCCGGGTCCGCCGGGCCTCCCGGCAGCGCGGACGGCTCCGGGGGAGCCGCCCTTTTCAACGGCCCGACCGGCGTGGCGGCGGATGGCAACGGCAATGTCTATGTCGCGGACACAGGCAACTCGACCATCCGGAAGATCGCGGCGGGAGGGGCCGTGACAACCTTCGCCGGGGTCGCCGGCGTCGCGGGCAGCTCCGACGGAACGGGACCCTCGGCAAGGTTCAACGCACCGCTTGGAGTCGCCGTTGACAACGTCGGCAATGTCTACGTGGCGGACACGAACAACAACACCATACGCAAGATCACCGCAGGGGGCACGGTCACGACGCTGGCTGGCACTGCCGGCCAAACCGGGAGCGGTGACGGGGCGGGTGGGTCCGCCCGATTCAACGGCCCCTATGCCGTGGCGGTGGACGCCTCGGGAAATGTGTACGTCGCGGATCACACCAACGGGACAATCCGAAAGATTGACACATCGGACACCGTGTCGACCCTCGCGGGCACCGCCGGCCAGCTTGGGTTCACCGATGGGACGGGATTCGCGGCAAAATTCAACCAGCCGAGCGCATTGGCCGTCGACGGATCGGGATTTGTCTATGTTGCCGACACGTACAACCGCGCGATCCGGGAGATCTCGCCGGGAGGCGGCGTCACGACGCTAAACGGCTCACAAACCCGGTTCTATTATCCCCAGGGAATTGCGGTGGACGGCTCCGGCAACCTCTACGTCGTCGATGGCGACAATCAGGCGGTAAGCGCTGGAGCCGCCGTTGTTCCGCCTCCGGCTGGCGCTCAGGTCGCGAGCCAGTCAATCACGTCCGGCCAGAACGCCAGCTTCACCGTTGCGGCGTCCGGCGCAAATATGACCTTCCAATGGGAGACGTCAACGGACTCGGGCACGACGTGGACCAACGTGAGCAACAACCCGACCTTCAGCGGCGCGACGACTGCGACGCTGTCGGTGACCGATCCTTCGGTTTCATTGAGCGGCGATCTCTTTCTGGTGCAGCTTGCAAATTCGGCCGGCTCGAGCGTCAGCGGCACGGCGACTCTCACGGTGTCGGCGCCGGCGACCGTGGGGGGCCCCCCGACGGGAAGCGCCCGAATCATCAACCTCTCGATACGTTCGTTTGTCGGAACCGGGGCCGACTTGGTCACGGTGGGGTTCGCGATCAGCGGTTCGGGCTCGAAGCAGATGCTCATTCGGGCCGACGGCCCGACGCTCGCGTCCTTCGGGGTGGGCGGCCTGCTCAGCAACCCGCAGCTTTCGATATTCAACAGCAGCCAGGTCATGATGGACACGGACACGGCCTGGGGCGGCGGCGCCCCGCTCGCCGACGTCTTTGCGGCCGTGGGGGCGTTCGCGCTGCCGGCCACCTCGGCCGACTCGGCCGTTTTCCTTCCGCTCGCCGCGGGCACGACATACACCGCTGGGGTAACCGGCGTGAATGGGACGACGGGCGTCGCCCTTGCCGAGCTGTATGACGCCGACCCGGGCAACCCCCCGACTCGGCTTGTAAACGTGTCCGCCCGGGCCCTCTCGGGAACGGGAAGCAACGTCATGATAGCGGGCTTCGTCATCGGGGGCAGCGGCACGGAGACGCTTCTCATCCGTGGAATAGGACCGGGGCTGACGCAGTTCGGAGTCAGCGGTGTTCTCGCCACGCCGCAGGTCACGCTGTTCAACCAGGCCGGCATGGCAATCGGCACCAATACGGGATGGGGAGGCGGCAGCGCGCTGACCGCCGCGTTTGCCCAGGTGGGGGCATTTGCGCTGCCTGCCGGCTCGGCGGACTCGGCATTGCTCGTCACGCTGCCGTCCGGCAGCTACACGGTCGAGGTCGCCGGCACAAACAACTCCACTGGCGTCGCGCTTGTCGAGGTCTACGAGGTCAAGTAATCCGCCGGGTGAATTTGGGGGCGGCGCGCATCGCTGGAATGCGCACGCCTACACGGCCGCCTGCAACGGGACGGAGGCGTGGCGCCTCTTTCGCATCACCAGTACATTCCCATCCGGGCCGCGGAGGTACCGAACCTCGTCCATTATCGACTGAATGAGGTAAAGGCCGCGACCGCGTTCGCTCAATGGCGATGGTGTAGGTATGTTCTCCGGCATCGCGAATCCGGAAGTGTGGTCGGTCACCCGCAGCTCGATCTGCCCGGGAGAGAAAATCACCTCTGCAACCGGCCTGGATTTCCGGGCCGAATCCCCCGCATACTCGATCGCATTGTAGCACGCCTCGGCGATGCAGAGCTCGTAGGAAAACAGCTCTGCATCCGGGACGCCTTGCCCAGCGAGGAAGCTTCGAACGGCGGCCGAAGTCTCCCGGGCGGACGCGAAATCGGCGGTAAATTCGAGCCGGAGCGAGTTCGGCTTATGCGGAAGATCCGCCATGGGCGTCAGCGGGGATTGAAGGCTGAAAGTTGGTGCTGATCCGGTTCGAAGAATGGCTGGGGACCGAGAAAGACCGCCGCGGATCCTGACGGCTGCTGAAGATTCGAAGCGCCGCCTCGGGCCCCTCTGAATGAGCATCGTTGGGCCGGGTAGCCGCGTCAACTGGCAATCTGGTCACAATGAGATGCTTAGTGCCTCAATACGAAGGACTAAATTGCTGAAGATTTCGGGATGGGCGACCGGTCCCGATGAAACTTGTGCCCGACCGGGGCATCTGCCGCCGCATGAAATGTCGGATGGCGCCCCATGGGGCCGTTGGAAGGACGGTAACGGCTCAAGGAGCCGAAATTGACGGTAATCGAGCTGAATTTTTCTAGGCGGGCGGCCGCAGCCTGTTCCCTGATCCGGCTCTCAACTCGTTGGTCCCCCATGCGCGGGACGCGGCGATGAACCGCATCATGAAACGCCGGGCTAATCCCCCTTTCTGGTAATACCCCATATATCAACGCGCAGTTCTGGTCTAGATTCACGCGTGCGCGAATAGGGATCCTTCATCGATCAGAAAACATCACCCTCTAGAAGCAATTCCATCAGACCCGCGGTTCCTCCTCATCCCTGGGAGGAAGCTGACTGCGACTATGCCCAAGATTACCAAAAGGCACGAACAAGTGCGATCCCGAATATGTCGGGCTACGCCGCAGATGCGAACCCTCGCAAAGCGCCTCATGGCTTACGAGAGGCCGGGGGATCGGTCCTCCGGGACGACGAGCCCCGGGGCCTTTTATTTCAATGAGAGGCTGCGCCCGCATCTGGCGACGCTTTACGGAACTGCCGGTTATCGGTCGCTGCTTTCGCACGCGCTTGTGCTGGCGGACGCGGAGGTTCCATGGCTGCGCGAGATGCACATGAAAGCGGACGGGTCCCTGGAGGGTCTGGAGGCTCTGGAGGCGCATCTCGACCCGGACGAGATTCTCGAGGGCAAGATTGCACTGCTTTCCGAGCTGCTTGGTTCTTTGGTGGCCTACATCGGACCGAGTTTGACGAAGCACATGGTGGGCGACGTTTGGCCGCAAATATCGCTTAACCGGGCGGATTTCTGCGATGGAGGCGAAAAATGAAAAAACAAAACGAGACCGCCAAGCTCGCCGTGCCGAAGAGAGGCCCAAGCCGGCCCGCCAAGGTCACGATTCGCAAGCTTCCGACGGGAGTGCGCGGGCTCGACGACATTCTGGGCGGCGGCATCCTGGAGTTCTCCATGAACATAATTGGAGGCGCGCCCGGCTGCGGTAAGACCACGATGGCGCATCAAATAGCGTTCGCAAATTCAACGCTGGAGCGGCCGGCGCTTTATTTCACGGTACTCGGCGAACCCGTGCTGAAGATGCTTCGCTATCAGCAGCAATTCTCCTTCTTTGACGAATCCAAGGTGGGAGGCGCCGTCCGGTACGTCAACCTGTCAGACGTGGCGCTCAAGAGGGACCTGAACGCGGTGCTGGAGGAGATCATCGCGCAGGTGAAGGCGGCAAATGCGGGCGTCGTGGTGGTTGACTCCTTTCGCACCCTGGCGCGGAGAGCGTCTGGAGAGAGGTCCGACGCGGAGGTGCAATCATTTATCCACCGCCTCTCGCAGTTCCTGACAAGCTGGGAGGCAACGACGTTTCTGGTCGGCGAATATGCCGATGAGGAGATTCACGACAATTCGCTGTTCACCATGGTTGACGGCATCTTCTGGCTCACGCAGATGTCGGAGAGAAATTCCGTCGTTCGAAAGCTTCAGATCATCAAGCTGCGCGGACAGGAAACAGTCCCTGGATTGCACACGGTCCGCATCGGCGACGGCGGTCTGCAGGCCTTCTCCCGCACATTGGGATTGATAAGCAGCAGCACGAAACTGGCCCGCCGCCGCTATCTCTCCACAGGCGTGCCCGATCTGGACAAGATGATGGGCGGCGGCATACTCGAAGGCGACAGCCTCCTGGTGGCCGGACCCTCGGGCACCGGCAAGTCAGCGTTGGCGACGCAGTTCATCGCCGAGGGCCTGCGTCGAGGGGAGTCGGGAATCATGGCCATCTTCGAGGAGCGCCCGGAGGGCTACAAGCGCCGGGCGGCCACGTTCGGCCTGAACCTGAAGGCTGCGGAGCAAAAGGGTAGGCTCGAAACCCTCTATCTCCGCCCGCTCGACCTTTCGGTGGATGAAACGATGCAGGAAATCCTGGATGCCATCGAGAGGGTTGGCGCAAAGCGTCTGGTTATCGATTCGCTGGTAGGTTTCGAGATGGCCCTGGCTCCGGGTTTCCGGGCCGATTTTCGCGAATCGCTCTACCGTATGATCGGGGCGTTGACCGGGGCCGGCATCACCATTCTCAGCACGGTTGAAGTCGAAGACACCTTTACCGCGCTAGAGTTCAGTCACTACGCGATTTCCTTCCTCACCGACGACATTATCCGGA
>PMSP01000140.1 GCA_003168315.1 Opitutaceae bacterium | reverse complement strand
CGGCGTGGGTGTGGTCGACGTACTTGGCCGGGATGATGGCGTGGAGCATCGCCTCCACGGATGGGGCGGGAGCGGCTTGGTTCGTCATGCTCGCCCTGAGCTCGGCGGCCATCCGGAGGTCCGACAGCGACTCAAGCTCCGTCAGCTTGAGGAGATGGTCCATCCGGCACGGCGAAAAGCCGGAGGCGTCGATGGTCGCCAGGTCGCCCCCGGTCCCCTTCACGTAGAGGACGGAGATTGGCTCGTGGAAGACGTTCTTCTCCATGACCTTGACCGAAGTATTGCCCCCGCCGTGGAGGACCAGCGACGGGTCCCGTCCCAGGAGGCGCGACGAATAGACCCGCGCGCCGAGGTCGCTCGGGAATTCCGCTGCTTCCGCTATGTTCCAGAGGTTTTTCAAGGGAGGGAACGCGTGGTGACGTGCGCCTGCATCCTCACCCGCCCCGGGGCCCGTAGTCAAGCGCCCCACCCTTGCGGACCGCCCCAACCCGCTCCATGGTTCGCCACTGCCAAACCCCCACTTCCCATGAACATGCAGTACCGCAATCTCGGAAAATCAGGCCTCAAGGTGAGTGCCCTCTCCTTCGGGGCCTGGGTCACCTTCGGAAAGCAGGTCGGGGACCCGGTAGCCCGGAAGCTCCTCCACACGGCCTATGACGCGGGCATCAATTTCTTCGACAACGCCGAGTCCTACGCCGACGGGCAGGCCGAGGTCGTCATGGGCGCCATACTGAAGAAATCCGGGTGGCGCCGGAGCAGCTACCTGGTCTCAAGCAAGGTGTTCTTCGGGGCGGACGGGGACAGGCCCAATGAGGAGGGCCTTTCCAGGAAGCACATGGCCGAGGCCTGCCACGACGCGCTCCGGCGCCTGCAGGTCGACTACCTCGACCTCTACTACTGCCACCGCCCCGACCCCGCGGTGCAGATCGAGGAGAGCTGCCGCGCGATGCACGACCTCATCACCCAGGGGAAGGTCCTCTACTGGGGCACCAGCGAATGGAGCGCCGCCCAGATCGAGGCGGCCCACGCGGTGTGCGACCGCCTTCTCCTGCACCACCCGGTGGTGGAGCAGCCCGAGTACAACCTCTTCCACCGCTCGCGCGTGGAGAAGGAGTACGCGCCCCTCTATCGAAGCCCCGGGCTCGGCACCACGATCTGGTCCCCCCTGGCCTCCGGGCTCCTGACCGGGAAGTACAACAAGGGCGTCCCCAAGGGGGCCCGCCTGGACACACCGGGGATGGAATGGCTGCGCGACGCGATCCTGAAGAAGCCCGGGATCGAGAGGAGGCTGGCCGCGGTGCCCAAGCTGGCCGCGATCGCGAAGGGGATCGGCTCCAGCCTCCCCTGCCTCGCCGTCGCCTGGTGCCTGAGGAATCCGAACATCAGCACCGTCATCCTCGGCGCGTCGCGGGTCGAGCAGCTGCAGGAGAACCTCGGCGCCTTGGGCGTCCTGGAAAAGCTGTCGCCGCAGGTCATGCGGGACGTGGACGCCCTCTCCGGCCCGCTTGCGGACTGACCCGGCGATGCGCGTGAAGCGGACGCTCCTGTTCATCGCCTGCGCAGCGTTCCTGGCCGCATGCGAGAACCCGAAGGCCAAGAGGATGGAGTTTGACAAGGCCGTCGTGCAGGCGCGCCTGCAGCAGTATGCCACCCTCCTTCGGGCCATGGACATCCCGGGGATCGCCGCCATGTACGCCCCCGACGGCCAGATGGTGAACCCCAAGCGGCCCCCGGTGACCGGCCGCGACGCCATAAGGGAGTTCCTCGGCGGGTACGCGGGCTACAAGGTCCTCGAGAACACCGACACGGCGACAAGCACGCTCATTGACGGCGACACCTCCGAGCAGCTCGGGACCTATCACCAGAGGGTGCGCGCGCCCGACGGCGCGCTGTTCGAGACCTCGGGGAGGCTCGAGATCGGGTGGACGCGCAGCCCCTCCGGCGAGTGGCTGATCCAGGAGCTGGCCACATTCCCCGCGAACTAACCCGGGGGGCGGACGCCCGCCACGGCCCCTGGGTTACGGGCCCACGCCAGATTTCCGCGGGATTATTAGGGGCGCCGCTGCAACCTGCGGGTGGGGACGGGGCGTCTCATCCCGCAGACACGCAAAACCAATCCCATGAAAAACGAACCCCTGTTCAAGTCCATCGCCGCGGCCGCCCTCGCGGTCGTCATTCTCGCCTTCGCCAGCGCCGCCCGCGCGGCCGATGCGAAGGAAACCACCCGCACCGGAACCTACACGACCAGCACCGGCGGCTCGGGCACAGCCTCTTCCACGACGACCCGCTCCCAGGGCACCGTCAACCGCCAGGGTTCCTGGACGAACGCGGCGGGAGGCACCGGGACCTGGAAGTCCCAGGCGACCTGGAACAAGGCGAGCCAGACGGCGACCATCACCGGCTCGGCCACGCGCCCGAACGGGGCGACGAGTTCCTGGCAGGCCACGGCCGTCCGCACGGCCCCCGGCTCGATCTCGGAGAAGGGCACGATCACGACGGCAAATGGAAAACAGTCCACCTTCACCGCGACCGACACCAGGGTCGCCCCCGGGTCGTGGAACAAGAACGAGGTGATCACGCCCGCGTCCGGCAAGACGATCGACCGGACCGTCGACACCTCGGTGGCGAACGGAAGCGGCACGCGGACCGTGACGACCACGCTTCCCGACGGGAAGACCGTGACCCGCAACGCCACTTTCACGCAGGATTCGGCCGCGGTTGCCGCGCCGACGCCCTGAACCAAAAATCCGGCTTCACGCGCGGGCCCGGGCGGTCGAAAGCCGCCGCGGCCCGCGCTTTTTTTGGGAGGGACGGCCCGCGGGCGGGGGCGGCCGACGGCCGATTGTGACATTCGCGCCCGGAGCAGTCATTCGGCTGGATTAAGGCCGGCCCCGTTGGTTTCCTTTGGGCGTCAGGTCAGGCCCAGGCTTCAACCCCACCCCACATATGCCTTCCTACCTTGCCCGGGAGCGGACTGTCGCGCACGCGGGATTCAACCGATGGATGGTCCCGCCGGCGGCGATCGCCGTCCAGATGTGCATCGGCCAGGTCTACAGCTTCAGCGTCTTCAACATCCCCCTCTCGCGCGCCATCGGGATAACGAAGCCGGTCGCCGGACAGGACTGGACCATCCCCTCGATTGTCCTCTCAACCTATTCCCTGGGAATCGTCCTACTCGGCCTATCCGCGGCCTTCCTCGGCAAGTGGGTCGAGCGGGTGGGCCCCAGGAGGACCATGTTCGCGAGCGCCTGCTGCTTCTGCGGCGGCCTCGCCGTCGCGAGCCTCGGCGTCCACCTCCACAACCTGGCGGTCGTGGCCCTGGGATATGGGGTGATCGGCGGCATCGGCCTCGGGCTGGGCTACATCGCGCCGGTCTCGACCCTCGTGAAGTGGTTTCCGGACCGGCCCGGGATGGCGACCGGCATGGCGATCATGGGATTCGGGAGCGGGGCCCTGGTCGGCTCGCCCCTCGCCGTGGAGCTCATGAACCGCTTCAAGACCCCCGCGTCGGTGGGCGTCGAGCAAACCTTCCTCGTCATGGCGGGCTGCTATTTCGTGATGATGAACTTTGCCGCATGGATCGTGCGGGTCCCGCCCGCCGACTGGAAGCCCGAGGGCTACGTGCCGTCGGCCCAGTCGGGCAAGCTCATCACGATGCACGAGGTGGCCGCCGACGAGGCGATGAAGACGCCCCAGTTCTACCTCCTCTGGCTCGTCCTCTGCTGCAACGTGACCGCAGGGATCGGCATCCTGGCCCAGGCCTCGCCGATGTGCCAGGACATGTTCGGGGTGTCCCCGGTAGTCGCCGGGGGATTCGTCGGGCTTCTCAGCATCTTCAATATGGTCGGCCGCTTCCTCTGGTCGTCCGCCTCGGACTTCACCGGCAGGAAGGCGATCTATGTCGTCTTCTTCCTCCTCGGGTGCGTCCTCTACTGCCTGATCCCGTTCAGCCAGAGGATCGGGAGCGTCGGCCTCTTCGTGGCCCTGACCTGCGTCATCATCTCCATGTACGGCGGGGGCTTCGCGACCATCCCGGCCTACCTCCGGGACCTCTTCGGGACGGTCCAGGTGGGCGCCATCCACGGCAGGGTCATCACCTCCTGGTCGGTGGCGGCGGTCCTTGGCCCGCAGCTCGTCACCTATCTCTCGACCTATGAGAAGGCGAAGGGCGTCCCGAGGAGCGAGTCCTACAACGTCACGCTCTATATCATGGCGGGCATCCTCCTCCTCGGGCTCGTCTGCAACCTTTTCGTTCGCCAGGTGGACGCGAAGCACAACCTGAATGAGAGCAAACCATCCGCAGCCACCTGACATGAAAAAGACCTCTCCCCTCTCCGTCTTCCTGGCCTTCCTCGTTGTCGCGCTGCCCCTCGGGTGGGGCCTCTACCGGAGCATCAGGAATTCGATGCCGCTCTTCACGGCCGGCAAGGCGCCCGTGCAGGCACCCGCGGTGGCACCGGCGCCTGAGGCCGCCCCCGCCGTCCCGGCCAAGTAGGGCCGGCCGGGATCAGACGATCCTGAATCCCAACCCCTCGAGCTCGTTCATGTTGAACGGGGCGCTCTCGAGCACCTCCTGGAGCTTCGCCAGGGCGGACGGCATGCCGCCCGCGGCAAAGACCGCCGCCCCGTCGTCGTTGTCATGGATCTGGACGGCCCACGAGCCCGGGTCGGCGCTCGCCTGCAGTACGGATCCGTACAGGTAGTTGCCGGGAAGCCCGGGATGCGGGCCGGTCCCGGGGACGAGGAAAAGGGTGTGCGTCAGGTCGTGGGCCGCGGGCACCTTCTCGGCGCCCACGTGGCGCGCCCGGTGCAGGATGTGGCGGCCGGCCACCCGGATCCGAAGCCCCTCGGCCCTGGCCCTGCGGTCGGGGGGCAGCGACTGGACGTAGCGGTCGAAGATGCCGGAATTGGGCTCGAGCGCCTCCGGCAGGATCGTCCCCGCGACCAGGCTGTCCAGGTTGCCCGCGTGGAAGTTCCGGAGCCTCGCGAGCGAGCGTGCCGTGACCNNGGGTGCCTTGCGAGCGAGCGTGCCGTGACATGGCCGTCCTTGTGGTCCGCGTCGGCGTAGATCTTGTGGCTCGCGCGGAGCCGGACGATCGCGTCCTGGTAGGAGGGGGTGGCCGGCACGGCCCCGACGGGGCTGTGCTCGATCATCTCAAGGACGGTGCTGTCAAAGTGGGCGTTGGGGTCCTGCGACATGGGGTTGCCTCAATCCATGGCCCACGCCGGCCCCGAAGACGATCAAATCTGTTGCGCGGCGGTCGCCTTCGGGCGAAGGTTGGGCACTTCGACCCATCCCATGCGAATGACCAGGCAAACACTCACCGCGGCCCTGTTCGTCGCCGTTGCGGCCTGCGCCTCGGCGGCGACCCCGACCAAGCGCGACGTGCTCCAGGCGATCTCGGTGATCGAGAAGACCGTCTCCGGCCCGGAGGCGTTCGAGGCCGCGAAGACGATCGTGATCTACGCCCAGCTGAGCGACGACGTCATGGTCGACATCGGCCCGGAGCAGCTCCCGTGGCTGTCCGAGACCTGGGGCCTCGACAGGGAGCGGGAGAGCGAGTGCCACTCGATCCTGCTGGCGGCCTTCGTCGCCGGGAACATCAAGTCCCAGATCAAGAACGAGAAGGCGGAGGACGACACCTACTCGGGGTGGACCTTCGCCATTGAGACCTACCGCCGGATGAGGACCCGGGACGAGTTCAGGAGCGAGTCCATCGAGGCGCTCGCCAAGATGCAGGCCGACGGGACGCTCCTCCAGCATGCGAAGGACGTCCACCTCAAGGCCGAGGAGGAGGAGCAGTCGGACAATTCCCCGAAGCAGCCAGCGTAGGCGACTGGCCATGGAGAAGGTCTCCTCCCCATGAAAGCCTTTGCCCAGCTAGCCGGATTGCTCCTCGTTGGGGCGGCATCGGCCGCGCGATCTGCCGCGGACGACCTTCCCCCCCGCCGTTCCGTGGAGCTTTTCGGCCAGAGGATCGAATACTACGACATGGGAAGCGGCCCGACCGTGGTCCTGCTCCATGGCCTCGGCACCAGCGCGAAAGTTGACTGGGGCGCGTGCCTCAACCGCCTCGCCTCGCACTACCGCGTCCTCGCGCCCGACCAACTGGGATTCGGCGCATCCGCCAAGCCCATGATCGACTATGGCATCCAGACATGGGTCGATTTCCTGGGGGAGTTCCTGAGGGTGGAGAAGGCCAGGGATTTCACCCTGGCGGGAGAGTCACTCGGCGGTTGGGTGGCCGTCCGCTACACGGCCCAGGCCCTCGCCGCCCAGGCGTCGGCAGGTCCCGGATCCCTCCTTCCGAGGCCCGCGAGGCTCATCCTCGTGGACGCGGCGGGGCACCGGCACCTGGCAGGGGCTATCGTGAACGGCCGCCCGTCCGGCCTGTCGCTGGCCGGCTCGAAGGCGCTCCTCTCGTTCATCTACTCCGACCCCGCGCGCAGCACGGACGAGGCCGCGCGCACCCAGTTTGCCCTCAGTCTGTCCAAGGGCGACGGCTGGACGATCCACTCGCTGGTCTCAAACAAGGCCCTCGCCGATGAAAGCGTGGACGACCAGCTGGGACAGATCACCATCCCGACGCTCGTCGTCTGGGGCGCGGACGACCACATGGTCCCCCTCGACGATGGAAGGGACTTCGCCGCGCGCATTCCCGGGGCGAAGCTGGTCGTCGTGCCCGGCAGCGGGCACGCGCCGGGTATAGAGAAGCCCGGCGACCTCTGCGCGGCGATGGAGCAGTTTCTCGGCCCACCGTAAAGAGACACCCTTTGCATTCCATGACCATCCGACCCATCCGCGCCCTGACGGCGCTCGCAGCATTAGCGTGCGCGATCATTTCCACGCCCTGCCCCGCAGCCGATGCCCCGGTCGCCATCGCGAGCGAGCTCAACGGGGCATGGATGACACCCGACGGGCCGACTGACGGGCGGACCGTGCTGATGCTCCACGGGTTCGCCGACGACATGAACGGGGCCGGCGACCTGACGAAGCACTGCGCGGAGGAGCTCGCAAGGCACGGCATCGCCTCCCTGCGCATCAACTTCCGGGGCGAGGGGGACCGGAAGCGCACGGTGATAGAGTCAACGTTCGCCACGCGGATCGCGGACACCGAGGCCGCCTACGGCTGGATCCTCAGGCAGCGGGGGGTCCGGGCGGACCGCGTCGGGGTGCTCGGCTGGAGCCTCGGGTCCGCCACGGAGATCGAGGTGCTCGGCCGCCATCCGGCGTGGTTTCGGACCGGCGCCGTCTGGTCGAGCCCGGCCGGGGACCTGGAGAAGCTGATGCTCGGCATGCCGGGGGCGCAGGAGGCCCTGAGGGACGGCGTCACGACGCAGGACGCGGGATGGAAGAAGATAACGACCTACCGGGCGTTCTACCAAAGCTTCCACGGGATCGACCTCGACAGGTCCCTGGCGCTGTACCCCGGGGCGTTCCTGTCCATCGACGGGTCGCTCGACTTCCTGCCCGACCCCAGCAAGGAGCTCATGAAGGCCGCGGCCGGCCGGCCGGCTGAGGCGGTCATCATCGGCGGCGCGGATCACATCTTCAACGTGTTCGATCCCGCGACGTCGCATGCGGCGCGCCTGATCGAGATCACCCGCGACTGGTTCGTTCGGACCCTGTGACCGGGCGACCCCCGGGCCGGCGCTACTGAGCCGACCTGAAGCTGCGCCACTTCTCGAGCGGCAGGTTCGCGAGCGCGATCAGCGCCAGCTGGCTGACGACGAACGCGCTCAGCCACCAGAACGCAGCCGCCGTGAACCCGTAGCTGTGGAGCCCGATCCCCAGCATGTTCGTGCCGAACCAGCTCCAGCTGGTCACGATGTTCCCGAAGATCGCGAGGCAGATGAGCCCGCGCTGCCTCACCATGCCGCCCCAGCGGGCATGGAGGATCAGGGCGTTCCAGATGACGATGATGAGGGCGCCGTTCTCCTTCGGGTCCCAGCCCCAG
>PMSP01000136.1 GCA_003168315.1 Opitutaceae bacterium | reverse complement strand
GATGTCGGGGTTCGGGGTCAGGCCGCGCTCATATCCGTCGAGCAGGTACTGGACGACCTTCTCCCGGTAGTCCCGCATGAGGTTGACGACCTCGAAGGGGATGCCGACCTGGTCCGCGACCCGGCTGGCGTCCTCGATATCCCGCACCCAGGGGCAGTCGCCGATGACACCGTCCTCATTGATCCAGTTCTTCATGTAAGCGCCGCTCACGTCGTGCCCCTGCCGCTTGAGGAGGAGCGCGGCGACCGAGCTGTCGACGCCCCCGGACATGGCCACTAGGATTCGCTCTCGTTTCGGCATGCCGGCCCAACGACGAGCGGGCGCGCGCGACCTGTCAACAACGGGGTACGGAAGGCGGCGCCCTCCGGTCGGCGGCCGCGTCGCCGCTGCGGAATCAGACGACGGGACTCCCCTTGCGGACGTCCTCGGACCTCGCGGGGGCGGGCTCGGGCCCCTCGGCCGCCCCGAGGTCCTCGGCTGAGGGACTGCCCTCCGGGAAGGGGTACTCCTTGATGAAGTTCGAGTACTCGAGCAGTTCGTAGCTGCCGTCCCAGTGCTCGACGATGGCCGTCAGCGACTCGATCCAGTCGCCGGAATTGAGATAGTGGATGTCGCCCAGCATCTTGTCGGCTGGAGTGTGGATGTGCCCGCACATGACGCCGGAGCAGCCGCGCGCCCGCGCCAGCTCCGCGATGTGCTCCTCAAAGTTGGACACGTGGCTGACCGCCGACTTGACGCGCGCCTTGATCGCCCGGCTGAGGGACCAGTACTCGAGGCCGCGCCACGAGCGCCAGACATTGTAGGCGCGGTTGATGGCGAGGAGCGCCTGGTACCCCCAGTCCCCGAGATGCGCCAGGAACACGAAGTTTTTCGTCACGGTGTCGAAGACGTCCCCGTGGAGCACGAGGTAGCGGCCCTTGACCCCCTCATGGAGGTACTCGTCGACGACGCGCAGGTTCTCAAATTCGAGGGGCAGGAACTTGCCGAGGATGTCGTCATGGTTGCCGCGCAGGTAGACGATCTGGGTGTCCCGCTTCTCCAGCATCTTGAGGACGATCCGGATGAAATGGGTGTGCGCCTTGGTCCACTGGCCGTTGCGCTTCAGCTGCCAGCCGTCGATGATGTCCCCGTTCAGGATAAGCTTCTCGCAGCGCACGTGCCGCAGGAAGTGGTTCACCTCGGCCACCTTGGAGTCGACCGTCCCGAGGTGGATGTCCGAGAGGACAACGGTGCGGGCGCGGAATTTTTTCACGGCAGCTGGAGGGCGAACGTGTTGGCCGGGCGCTCCTCGGACCTTGAGACGGCGGCGCAGTCGGAGGGGACGATGAGCCTCAGGCTGCGGGGCTTGACGATCACCTCGACGCACGCGGCCGCCATGTGGGTCTCGCCGTCAGTGTGGATGATGCCCGCGGCGGTCCTCTCGATCAGGAAGCGGGCGCCCCTCATCCGCCGCACCCCCCTGCTGCGGTCGATCGACCCCAGGAACAGCCTCGCGCCGAGGAAGCATGCCGAGAGGATCCCGACGGGCCGCACCGCCACCAGGTCCAGGACGCCGTCGTCCACGCGGGCGTGCGGAGCAATCCTCGCGTTGTTGCCGTACTGGTCGGAATTGGCGACGGCAATGAGCAGAGTGTCGAGGGTCTCGCGGTGGCCGCCCACGGAGACCTGGCAGCGCTCGGTCGCGCGCCCGAAGAACGCCGCGAGGGCCGTGCGGGTATAGGCCGGCAGTCCCCGTCGGGTGAGGAGGTTGAAGCGCCGCGCGACATCGGCGTCCAGGCCCAGGCCCATCGCGTTCACGAAGACGAGGCCGTTGACGGTCCCGGTGTCGATCTCGGCGACCCGTCCCGACGTCCCGGCCGCGAGCTCGAGGGCGTCCGGGATGGCCCTCGGCAGGCCGAGGTGGAGGGCGAGGCCGTTGCCGGAGCCGCAGGGAACGAGGCCCATGGCCGCGGGCGTGTGGATGAGCGCCTGGGCGACCTCGTTCACGGTGCCATCGCCTCCGACGGCGACAATCCTCAGGCATCCCGCCGCGACGGCGTCCCGGGCCAGCTCCGTCGCATGACCCGGGCCCTCCGTGCACACGAGGTCGGCGTCCAGCGACCTCGCTGACATGAAGCTGCGCAGCATGGGCAGTATCGGCGCGTTCCGCCGGGGCCGCCCTGACCTTGGGTTGAATACGAATCGAAGTTTCATCGAACGGCCTCGGAAAGCCCCGCGTTTGACTCGCCGGCGGCCCGGTTCACGTGTGCAAGGACGTGCGCCGCGATCGTTCGCGCGGCGTCCGGCCGGGCCATCGGCTCCAGGGCCGCACGCCACGACTCCCAGCCGATCCCCCTGTCCGCGAACGCGGCGCGGAGGGTCGCGATGACGGTCTCGGGGCTGGTCGCGAGGGCTCCCGCGCCGTGGCGCAGCAGGAGCTCGCAGTTTCCCTCCTCCTGCCCGGGCACCACCTGGTTCACGACCATCGGGCACCGGGCGGCGACCGCCTCCTGGGTCGTGGCACCGCCCGCCTTGCTGACGACGACGTGGTGGGTCATGAGGAGCTCCGGTATCCGGTCGGTCCATCCGAGGATGTCCGCCCTGCGGCCCCTATTCGCCGCCGCGGACAGGAGCGTCCTGCGCAGGGACTCGTCGCGGCCCACCGTGCACGTGAGCTCCCAGGCATCCTCGGCCAGGAGGAGACGGGCCGTGGCCTCGGCGTTCTGGGTGCCGGAGTTGATGATGTAGAGGACGCGGGGGGCGGCGCCGCCGGCTAGGCTGGGACGGCCCACGATCCCCTCGTTCTTTCTGAAGTAGGGCGTGACCGGGAAGCCGGACACGTGGAGTCTGGCCGCATCGACCCCGGCCGCGCGCATCACCTCGGCGGAATCCTCGTTCGGCACGAACCAGCCGTCGCAGCCCGGGCGCCACCAGACCGAATTGATGCTGATGGAATCAGTCACGATATTGAAGTGAGGGATATTGACGCGGCCCTCCCGGGCAAGCTTCTGCAGGAGGGCGGCGTAGGCGGGAAAGGTGCTGCATATGGCGACCGGCCCCTCGCGCAGGATGACGGACTCGAGCATCCTTGACTGGGCCCAAAGCATGCCGATGCCGCGGTCCATGAATCCGGGCCGGTCCATCCACGCGTACACGTGCCTCCAGAGGCGCGGCGTCCCGTTGATCGCGGCCAGATAAGCCCGGCGGACGAAGGAATTGAGCCTGGGGCAGGACAGGGCAAAGATGTCGACCACGACCGCGGTGCCCGGGGCGTCCTCGTTGAATGCGGTGGCGAGCGCGTGCGCCGCGGCGTTGTGGCCCTCGCCGTAGGCCGCGGTCATGATGAGGACGCGGGGCCGCATCTTCACGCAAGGGCCGGAGCGGGGCCGGCGCGGGAGCGGGCGACGCCCGCGACTTCCTCCAGATCGGCCTCGAACTGGGCGATAACGGTCTCCCATGACTGGGCTTCCACCGCCGCCCTGGCGCCGGCGCGCAGCCGGGCCCGCAGCGGGGCGTCGGTCGCAAGCCTGACGGCCGCGGCGATGAGGGCGTCGGCGTCGCCGAGGGGCGCCGCCAGCCCGCTTGATCCGTCCGTCAGGTGGATCTTCGCCGCCGCATAGTCGAATGCCGCCGCGGCAAGCCCGCTCGCCATGGCCTCCGTCAGCACATTGCCGAAGGTCTCGGTCTGGCTCGCATGCACGTAGATGTCCGCCGAAGCATAGTACCGGCCGATCTCGTCGCGGGAGAAGAAGCCCGCGAAGATGCAGTCGGGATGGGCCCGCATCAGCGCACGCCTGAGCGGGCCCTCGCCGGCGAGCACGAAGCGGCATGCGGGATTGGCCTTTCTCATGGCCGCGAAGGCGCGCATCAGCAGCGGATAGTTCTTCTCGGCGGCCATCCGCCCCACGTGGATCACAACGGGGTCGGTGGGGCCGACGCCCCATTCGTTGCGGAGCGCCTGGGAGCGGCGCTCCGGCATGAACTGGCGGGTGTCCACGCCCCGTGAAAGGACGGCGAGGTTCCTGAAGCCCTGCGCGGAGAGCTCGGCGCAGAGTTCGGCGGTTGGGACGAAGGTCCTCTGGGTCAGGTTGTGCACGTACCGCAGCCACGCGAGGGCGGCGTTGCGAAAGGGCGATATGCGGTAGTGGTGCGCGTAGGCGTGGAAGTTCGTGTGAAAGCTCGAGGTTACCGGGACGCCGAGCGCCCGGGCCGCCTTGATGGCCGAAAGCCCCAAGGGACCCTCGGTCGCCACGTGGACGAGGTCCGGCCGTTCGGCGGACCACGCGCGCCTCAGCCTTCCGCCGGCCGGCAGGCCCATCCGAAGGAGGGGGTATCCCGGTATTGGGACGCCCGTCATTGGCACCTGCCGGTAGTCGTCGCTGGCCCTGGATTCCGGCAGATCGGGCCGCCAGGGCCGG
The DNA here is from genome assembly GCA_003168315.1 of Opitutaceae bacterium. Taxonomy (GTDB): domain Bacteria; phylum Verrucomicrobiota; class Verrucomicrobiia; order Opitutales; family Opitutaceae; genus Palsa-1447. Next base: position 5,184 of record PMSP01000136.1, on the reverse strand, counting down.
TAAACCGCAACTGAATGTCCACGCCGGCCGAGCTCGCTCGCGATGACGCCGAACGTCATGGCCACGCCGTTGATTTCGGGCGGGAATGTTTCGGTTACAATCGCGAGTTTCACGGAATGCGTGGTTTACGCATTCCAATGTGCACCGCGAACGTGCCAATCAGGTGTCGGTGAGGTTACGACTTCGGCAATTCGCCCGGGGACGGGCTGGGCTCGGTCGGGACCGGCGGGGGCGCTGGAGAGTCGGTCGGGGGCGCCGGGGGCGCCGCCGGCGGCAGCAGCGGGGCGGCCAGCCTTGTCCTGCCGGCACCCTTAGCCTCGTAGAGGCGGATCACGTGGCGGCGCTGGTCCAGGCTTATGATCTCCGCGTATCGGCCCCAGCTCAGGAGCGTGCGGAACAGCGGCCGCGGCTTCTCATGGGGCAGCGCGGCCTGGAGCTCCCGGATCAGTTCCTCGCTCGGCAGGCACTGGTTCTCCTGGACCCTGATGAGGCGCACGAGGAGCTCGAAGATCTTCAGCTTCATCAGCTGCTCGCGGACAATCCGCTTCTGGTCCACGGTCGACGCGTTAGTGAGGTCCCTTCCGAGCTGCGTGACCTGCACGTCCTGGCCCGGCGTCTGGACGAACCCGAGGAGCTCGGCCGCCTTCACGATGCGCACGACGGCGCCGAACTCCTTGCCGAACTTCTCCGCGAGGTCGAACAGGTCCTGGGGCTCGTCGCCGATCAGCGACATGAGCCCCAGCACCTCGGCCGCGTTGACGTAGGGAAGCGACACCGGCGCGATGCGCCTGCGGTTGTCCGGGGTCGTCGTGGTGACCACCTTGTTCGTGTCCGCCGGGACCGTGTCCGGCATGGTAGTGTGCGTCAGGATCCCGTGGAGCTGCTCCACGATCTTCTTGAACTCGGGGTGGTCCGTGTCCCGGGGGTAGGGGAGAGAGTTCGGCACAATGACGTCGATGCGGCCCGGCCCGGAGGCCATGACGACGATCCGCGTCGCGAAGTAGACGGCCTCGACGATGTTGTGGGTCACCATCACCATCGTGCGCAGCGGGTGGTTGGGATCGGCGAGGAGCCGCCCGATCTCATTCCTGAGCGTCTCCGCAGTCAAAACATCCAGAGCGCTGAACGGCTCGTCCATCGCGAGCACCTCGGGCTCGGCTATCAGCGCCCTGGCGATGCCGACGCGCTGCTTCATGCCGCCCGAGAGCTCACGGGGATAGGCGTATTCGTAGGCCCCCAGGCCCACCGTCTGAAGCACCTTCTCGAGCCTCGCCTGCTGCTCCTCCGCCGGGAGGTGGCCCACCGGAAGGAGCACGTTTCCCCTGACCGTGAGCCAGGGGAAGAGCGCGAAATTCTGAAAGACCATCGAGACTCCCGGCGAGACGCCTATCAGCAGCTTGCCCTTGTAGTACACCTCGCCGCGCGTCGGGGTGATGAGGCCCGCCATGATCCGCTCGAGAGTCGACTTGCCGCAGCCCGAGGGCCCCAGGAGGACGACGGTCTCGTGCTCGGATACCGTCAGGTTGATGTCGCTCAGGACGAGGTCGTTCTCGCTCTGGGTGACGAAGTACTCATGACTCACGTGCTTGAGTTCGATCAGAGGCTTGGGGCTGGATGTTTCCATTGCGGCTTAGGGCAGGGGGTCAGGTCATGAACCGGCACCGGTCGTTCGCCAGGTTCTGGAGTCTCTTCCAGAGGACCCGGTTGATGGCCACAACCACGACGGCCATGACGATGACCGCGGCGGTGAGCTTTGAAAAGTTGTTGGCATTGCTCGCGTTGGTTATGTAGGCGCCCAGGCCTGTCGCCTTGTAGGTGGTGCTCCCGATCTGCACGATTTCGGAGACGATGGTCGCGTTCCAGGCGCCCCCGGCGGCGGTGATCCAGCCGGTCACGAGGCCGGGAAGTATAGCCGGGATGAGGAACTTGCTCCAGCGGGTCCAGCCGGAAAGCCGCAGGATCGCGGCGCAGCTGATGATGTCGTTCGGGATGGCCGCGGCGGAGGCCGCCACGTTGAACAGGATGTACCACTGTGTCCCGAATAAAATGAGCAGGACGGCCCCGGTCTGGAGGGTCCCGTGCACGAAAAGGATGACCGCAACCAGCCAAGGGTAGAGCATCGGCGAGGGAAAGGAGGCTGCGAACTGGATGAAGGGCTGGAGCCGGTTCGAGAGCTTGGGGTTGAGCCCGATCCACACCCCAAGCGGCACGGTCCAGATCGTCCCGATCAGGACCGCGGCGAGGACCCGCAGGAAGCTGAAGCCCGTGTCGGCGATGATTTCCTCCCAGTCGCCGAGCTTCACGCTCCTGAGGAGGGCCACGAGCGAGTAGCAGCCCCAGGTGAGGAGGCCGATCAGGGCCCAGACGAAGACCGCGTAGACCGTGCGCCCGACGCGGCTGCGCTCCGGCAGGGGTGCGCCCGGCTCGACCAGCGAGGTGGCGGCGGAGGGCGGGATCGCGGGCCCGAGGATCTTGTTCGCCAGCGCGTTCCAGGCCGTCCCGATCGCCTGGACCGCGAGCGAGCGAGCGAGCCAGAGCTGGATCGGGTTCCTCGGGGCGCGGCTCCCGCCAAAGTCATCCAGCTTGAACTTGCGGGACCAGACGACGAGCGGCCACCAGATCAGCCTGTCGACGACGATGATCACGATCCCCATGGCGATCATCCCGAATATCTTGGCACGCGTGTCCCCGCTGTCGGTGGCCGCCTGGATGTACGAGCCCAGGCCCGGCACGCGCAGCGACACCCCGTTGATCGGCGGCGGCGCCTCGCACACGCTCAGGAAGAACCAGCCGGCCGCCATCGAGACCATGCTGTTGTAGAGGAGCCCCTGCGCGCCGAACGGCAGCTCAAGGCGCCAGAATCGCTGCCACCAGTTCAGGTTGTAGAGCTTGCCGAGCATCCGGAAGTCGCCGGGCGTCCCGCGCAGCGAGTCATAGTAGCTGAAGACCATGTTCCACACCTGGCCCGTGAAGATCGCCAGGACGCAGGCGAGCTCGAGGCCGGCATTGCTGTGGGGAAACAGGGCGACCAGCGTGAGGGTGAGCCCCGGGAGGAACCCGAGGACCGGGATGCTCTGGAGGATGTCGAGAGCCGGCAGGATGTACCTGTGGGCGCGGGGGTCGTAGAAGGCCCATGAGGCGACGAAGACGGTGAAGACAAACGAGAAGAAATAGGCTATCCAGCCCCTGGCGAACGAGAACAGGGCGTACTTCGGGAGCGCCGACAGCGACAGGTCTATCGGGGCCGTGTCGTTGAGCGGGTGGCGCCACTCGGAGGTGATCTGGGACAAGCCGAAGAAAAGTGCCACGATGCCCCCGAGGACCACCAGGTCCATCCAGAGACTCGGCCTTTCGCGCACTACGGCTGTTGGACGGGCTTCGTTCATTCGCGGGGTTGCAACGCCAACCCTGACCAAGGGGGGGGTGCAAGCCGCAAACGCCTTCGTCGGCAATATTTAACGATTCGAAATAACTGTTGCGCGGGCAGTAGGCGGCTCTCTACGTTCAACCTTTTAGGTAAATGCAAACCCACGGTCCGAAACGGGTCTACACACCACATTCGCTGGAGTACTGGTTCGACATGCTTGCGGATGACTGGTCCGAGACGTTCTCGTCCAGCCAGCTGGACGAGGGCCGGCGGATCTACCGCAACGGGGAGGTGAGGGAGCTCGAGCTCACGGACCGGGACGCGATCATCCACAGGCGGATTGAGAAGAAGGACGAGTACGCGGTCATCGAGTGGAGCGCCGGGGTGCTCTCGGTGCGCTCCTCGACCACCGACCGGGAGATCGCGCATGCCCTTGCGGTGGCGGGGCTTCACGAGATCGAGGAGCTCGTTGCCGACGAGATTTCACCCCTTCCCAACGAGACGGCCGCCGCGGGCGCGCAACTGTCCAACGGGGGGGGCCATGCCGGAAACGGCAAGGGGGCCCCGGTGGAGAACGGGAGCCGGGGGGCACCCGTCCCCCGCCTGAACGGCCCGTCGAGGCCGCTCCTGCTTGTATTCAAGATAAAGTCCTCGGGCCTCGCCTTCCAGGCCTACTGGGTCGAGGCCGACAGGAAGACGCGCCATCCCGCCCTCGGTCCCGAAGCGCACGCGGGCTCGAACGGCCATGTCTCGTCCGGCGAGCGGGCCAAGCTGATCGGCCTGGCGGCCTATGCCCGGAAGGCGCACTTCCAGTACAACCAGGACACGGGGGTCTACCTGATGGAGTCGCTTGTCGAGATCCCGAACTTTCTCAAGGTGACGCTCCCCCTCTGGAAGCGCGTCTTCTCGATCGAGCTGGACGACAAGGCCGCGAACCTCCTGAAGGGGACCCGCAGCATAGAGATTGAGGCCGTGGCCGAGCGCGCGGCCGGCGACGCCGGCCTCAACCTGCGGTGGATCTTCAGGGCGGGGGAGAGGATGCTGACGGACGGCGAGGTCTCGGCGCTCCTGAAGCGCGGGGGCCAGCCCGTCATCCTGCCCAACCTCGGGATCGTCGCCCTTTCCGCCGAGAAATGGGAGTCCTACAGCTCGTGGAGGCGCAACATCGAGGAGACGCAGGAGGGTGGGGCCGCCCTCCTGCAGTACCTCGTCTTCTCCCTCTTCAACGATGCGCGCCTCAAGCTCACGCTTTCCCCTGAGATGGAGGACTGGCGCCAGCGCGTCCTCGCCTCCCCGGCCTCCCCGCCCGAGACCGTCGCGATCCTGCGTCCCTACCAGAGGCGCGGCGTCGAGTGGATGCACCACCTATGCGAGGTCGACTGCCACGGCCTCCTGGCCGACGAGATGGGCCTCGGCAAGACGCTCCAGGTCCTCTCGCTCCTTTCCGCCCGGCCCTCCCCGGACCGCCCGAGCCTGATCGTGTGCCCGGCGAGCGTCGTCCCCGTCTGGCGCGAGGAGATGTCCAAGTTCTTCCCGGACATGGTGGCCGACGTCCTCAAGACGGGCAACGACTTCACGACGCGCAAGGACCCGGTGATCTGGCTCTGCAGCTACACCCAGCTGAGGAAGCACAGGGCCCTCCTGGACAGCGTCGACTTCGGCTACGCGGTCCTCGACGAGGGACAGTTCATCAAGAACCCCGACGCCAAGGTGACCCAGACCTGCTTTGCGATCCGCGCCCGGCACAGGGTGGTCCTCACGGGGACCCCCCTCGAGAACCGCCAGCTCGACCTCTGGAGCATCTTCCGGTTCCTGCT
>PMSP01000224.1 GCA_003168315.1 Opitutaceae bacterium | reverse complement strand
GGTCGGCGAAATGCGCGGCGCTGCCGCCCATAGAGGCCGCGAACATCGAGTCGCCGACGACCGCGAGGGGATAGCTCAGGCCGGTCACGTAGAAGGTCGTCTGCCCCGGGGAATGGCCCCAGGTGGACAGGGTCTTTATGGCAATCGCCCCGATGTGGAAGTGGGCGTTCTCCTTGAAGACCCTGGCGCCGGGGAGGTCCGCCGGCTCCTTCTCGCTCGCCCAGACCTCGGCGCCGGTCTCCTTGGCGAGCCTCGGCAGGTCGGCCACATGGTCGTCGTGGGTGTGGGTGAGGAGGATCATCTGCAGGCGCAGCCTCTCGGTGCGGATCAGGTCCAGCATCCCCCCGCAGTCGGCGCCGGTGTCGAACGCGACCGCAGTTCGCTCGCGCGCGTCCCAGACGAGGTAGCTGTTCACGAGCATGCCCTCGAAGGAGGTGCTGAAGACCGCGAACCCGTGGGGGAACACAGGCACCTCGGGGTACCACCGCTTGTGGGCGAGCTCCTCGAGCGCGTCGGGGCCGAGCCTCAGGTGACGGGCCACCCGGCGGATGACCGCGTCGATGGGCGTCCCCGACTTGACGGCGGCCAGGTCCGCGTGCGTCACCTCGGCCCGCTTGCAGAGCTCCGCGTCGGAGACGCCGAGGCCCCTCTGGGCCTTGGCTATCACGTCCGTGAAGTTATCCTCGATCGGGATCCGGGGCATGTCGTTCAGTATCACTGCGGATGGCCGGGCGCGAGGCTTTGAGCGGCGTCCGCCGCGGATTTCGCCTTCAGGGTGCGCCCGTTCTTCTCGAAGATCGCCTCGATGGCGCGGTACGCCGCGGGCCCGCGCTTCGGGTCGAACCTCGTGATCTGGGCCGCGAGCTCCAGGGCCTTGTCGGCGCTCCCGAGGGGCCAGGGCGCCGTCGCGTAGAACTTCATGAGACCGTCGCAGGCGTCCAGGTCGTCCGGCTTCTCCGCGACAGCGCGGATCATCGCGTCCCGGCCCTCCAGCGCGAGCGAGAACGAGCTGTCGCGGTCCGCCATGAGGAAACACACGCCGGCGTAGTCCGCCAGGTAGCCCTCCTGGGAGGGGGCGAGCTTGACGGCCTTGCCGATCCAGAGGCGCGCGGAGTCCAGCCCCTTCGGCCCCCCCTGCCGCAGGTACGTCATGCCGAGGAAATACGCCGCGGCGGAGTTCGAGGGCTCGGACGCGACAAGCGGCTCCAGGATGGCCCTCGCCTCGGCGTATTTCTTCTGCCGGAAGAGCGCCTGCGCATTGTCGACCGGGGATGCCTGCAGGGACGCCGCGAGCCCCAGGAAGGTCCCGAGGATGAGCGGCAGGCGCCGTCCCGGAGCAATGCGGCCCGGCGTCATTTCGCGAACGCATTCTGAAGGGCCTCGGCGACGTTTGTCGGGACAAAGTGGCCGACCTGGCCGCCATGCCTGGCCACCTGCTTCACCAGGGACGAGCTGGTGTAGCTGAACTGCTCGTTCGGCATGACAAAGATCGTCTCAATCATCGGCTGGAGGTGGCGGTTCATGAGCGCCATGTTGAACTCGAACTCGAAGTCGGAGAGCGCCCTGAGCCCGCGGATGATGGCATCGGCCTTCTGCTCGGCCGCGAAGTCCACCAGCAGGCCGCCGAAGGTGGCTAGCGCCACGTTCTTGAACCTCTCCACGTTCGGCCGGATCATCGCGACCCGCTCCTCCGCCGAAAAGAGGGGCTTCTTCGCAAGGTTGTCGGCTACAGCGATCGTCACCTTGTCAAAGAGCCGGGAGGCGCGCGACAGCACGTCCAGGTGGCCGCTCGTTATCGGGTCGAATGTGCCGGGATAGATGCAGTGGCGCATGGGGGCTGATACCGAGGAAATGACCTAAGCCCCCGTCTGGCGAGCGCGTTCCTCTACGATGTTGCCTTCGTCCCGCTCGGGGATGTTGTTAAGCCGAGCCGTGAATCTGCCGAACGCCATAACGCTCTCCAGGATACCGCTGATGTTCATCATCGTGTGGCTTATGTTCTGCGGGTGGCCCGGCGCGCCGACGCTCGCATTCGTCCTCTTCGTCGCGGCCGCGATCGGCGACTGGCTCGACGGCTACCTCGCCCGCACCCGCGGGCAGGTCTCGAACTTCGGCAAGCTGATGGACGCAATGGCCGACAAGATCATGGTGATGGGCATCGTGATCGCGCTCGTCGAGAAGCACGAGATCGCGGTCGTCCTCGCCCTCATCACGCTCTGCCGCGAGTTCCTCGTGACCGGCATGCGGATGGTGGCGGCGACGAAGGGCGTCGTCGTGGCGGCCGACAGCGGCGGAAAGACGAAGACCGTGACGCAGCTGATCGCGCTCGGGTTCTTCCTCGGGGCCCCGGTGCTCTCGCTCGACGCCGCTTCCTTCTTCCACTGGGACGGGACGTCCGCGGCCGCCGCCGTCGACAGGATCGGGGTCGGCATCTTCGTCGCCGGGACCGTGCTCTCGGTCTGGTCGGGCTACCGGTACATATCCCGCAACTCCCGGCTCGTCTTTGGCGACGACGCCGCCGCCCCATGACGCTGAAGCAGCCCGCGTGGCCGAAGAGCCTCCCCCCGCAGACGGTCATGAACCTGGCGACGCTCGGCCCGGTGGGCCCGAGGCTGCCCGCCCCGGGGACCTGGGGATCGGCCGCGGGAGTCCTCTTCTTCTTCCTCGGGTTCACCCAGATGGGCTACATTGGCTTCCTGCTCGTCTGCGCCGCCACCGCGTACTTCGCCGTTGGGATCTGCGGCGAGGCCGAGATCCAGCTCGGGACGACCGACCCGGGCGAGGTCATCCTGGACGAGTTTGTCGCCATGCCCCTCTGCTTCTATGGGTGGCAGATGATCGTCGGCGCAGCGCCGCATCCGCTTCATTTCCTCGGGCTCCTAGTCGCCGGCTTCCTCCTCTTCCGGTTCTACGACATCCGCAAGCCGCTCGTGATCGACAGGCTCCAGCGGCTGCCGGGCGGGTGGGGAATCGTGATCGACGACGCGGCGGCCGCGCTTGCCACATGCGCGACGCTGCACGTCGCGCACGCGGTCTGGGTCCTCTTCTGAGCGCCGACCGCCCTCAGGCCCTGGCGAGGAAGCGGACCGCGGCGTGGTAGCCGTCGAGGCCGAGCCCGGTGATGACGGCCGTGCACGCCGGCGCGGTCAGCGACACGTGCCTGAACTCCTCGCGCTTGTAGATGTTCGAGATGTGCACCTCGACGGCGGGAAGATGGGCGCCAAGGAGGGCGTCGCGCAGCGCCACGCTCGTGTGCGTCAGGGCGCCGCCGTTTATGACGATCCCGTCGACCTTCGAGTCGGCGAGCTTCGCTATCCTGTCGATCAGCTCCCCCTCGTGGTTCGACTGGAAGAACTCGAGCTCGGCCTTTCCCTCGAACTCCGCGCGCAGCGCCTTCTCCAGGTCCCCGAGCGTGGCGCTCCCGTAGATCTCGGGCTCGCGCTTGCCGAGGCGGTCTAGGTTGGGCCCGTTCAGTATCGCGATCTTTTTCATGTCGGTTTGCGGCTAGAGTGGATTTTCGGTCGCAATGAACTCCCACGGCAATCCAAACTTTGCCGAGAGCTCGGCCGCGAGGGCCCGGACCGCGTGCACCTCCGTCGCATAGTGCCCGCACAGGTAGAGGTTGAGCTGGCGCTCCTGCGCCACGTTGAACCACTCCTCGCGGAGCTCGCCCGTCACGAGCGTGTCGACCCCGGCATCGATGATCGCGGGCATGGCGCCGTTGCCGCTCCCGCTGCAGAAGGCGATCTGCCTCGGGCTCGCCGACCCGAACTCGATAGCGACGACCCGGGGGTAGAGGGACTCAAGGCGGCGCCGGAGCGCCGCCCGGGTGAGCCGGCTCCGGGCGATCCGGCCAATGTCACCGCCCTCGTTCGGCAGGAATCCCCGGCCGGCCCCGAGGCCCAGCTGCCGGGCGAGGAGGACATTGTTGCCGATCTGGGGATGGGAATCGAGCGGCAGGTGGCTCGAGTAGAGGGCGCAGTTGCCCCCGACCAGCGCGGCGACCCGGGCGAATGCCGGGCCCGTGATCGGGCGCGGCATGTCCCAGTACATGCCGTGGTGGACCAGCAGGAAGTCGACGCCCGACGCGACCGCCTTCCTGAACGGAACGAGCCCGGCGTCGACCGCGGCGCCGATCCGGCTCACCCGGCCGTCATTTTCAAACTGGAGGCCGTTGAAGGCGCCCGGGGCATCCTTGAACTCCCGCATCCGCGTGCGCTTGTCGCAGTAGTCGACGAGGTCCTTGAGTCGCGTCATTGTCTATGCGCCGAAGCGGCAGTTATGTGCGCTAAAGCCTGCGCCGAAACTCACGAGCCAAAAATCCCCGTCGGGCCCCGGGGCCCCCTCCTTGAGCGCGGCGTCGAGTGCGAAGAGCACCGAGGCGCTGCTCATGTTGCCGTAGTCGCGCAGGGTCCGGACGCTGGCGTCCAGCGAGTGCGGCGCGACGACAGGGGCCAGGGCTTCAAGGACGTCCCGGCCGCCGGGGTGGGCAATCACGCGCGACACGGGCCTGGGGCCCCTCTCGGCCCAGAGCTGGCCGACCGCGGCCGCGGCCAGTTCCGGCACGGTGCGGTGGAGGAGGTTCCGGAGCTTCCCGTCTCGCTGTTCGAACCGGAGCTTGTCGCGCTCGGCCGGCAGGTGGAGCGACTTGAAGTCGGAGGCCCTGGCCCCGGTCGGCCCCGGCGTCGACCGCCAGATGGAGGCGGCGGCGCCGTCGCTGAAGAGGCAGGCGCTGATGATGACCCCCGGGTCGTCGTCCAGGTAGAACGCCGCCGAGCACAACTCGACGGCGACGCAGGCCACCTTCGCGCCCGGATGGGCCGCGAGGATGTGGCTCGCGGCCCGAAGCATCGGGATCGCGGCCCCGCAGCCGAGCCCCACCACGTCGTGGAGGACCGCGTTCTGGCGGATGCCGAGGTTCTCGGCGACGTAGCTCGTGAGCCCGGGGCAGAGGTAGCCCGTGCACGTGCAGATGAGGAGCGCGTCGAGCTCCTCGGGCCTCACGCCGCACTGGTCGAGCGCGGCCATGAGCGCCCTGCCGGCGAGCTTGGGCGCCTCGGAGCGGAACGCCTGGTTCAGCTCGTCGGCGCTCAGGTCGAAGACGCGCCCTATCTCGGGCACGGCGAAGTGCCGGGTCGCGATGCCATTGTCGCTCCGCAGGATGCTGTGGACGATCAGCATCGAGCGCCGATGGAGGCGGGCGCGGATCCCGGAGTTCTGGACGATGTCCCAGCAGTCGGACTGGGTGAAGGCGTTGGGGGGGACGGCGGTGGCGAGCGCGTGGAGAAACATGTGCGGGGGTTTCTAGTGGACGGCGCCATAGAATGCGCGGAAGGGCACGAGATGCGCTCGGACAAGGGCCGCGAGCCATGCCTGGCGCCGGCGCTCGAGGAAAAAGGGATGGAGGAGGGACGCCACCATGAGGCGCCTGCGGAAGCGCTTCCTCTGCGCGCGCGCGATCACCCGGATCGACTCCGCCCAGCCGGTCCTCCCGGTTGAATAGGAGGCGAGGGGCCCCAGGGCCAGCTCCGCCCCCTGGAGCGCCATCGCGAGCCCGTTCCCGGTGAAGGGCGGAATGGAGGCGCAGGCGTCGCCGATCCAAACCCGGTCGCAGGTGGTGATCCGGCGGTCGCCGAGCGGCGCCGCCGTGACGCAGAACGAGGCGGGATCGGGATCGGCCGCGCGGATCCTCGCCGCCAGGGAACCGAGGCCCGCTGCGTCGAGGTAGGCGGCCAGGAGGTCGGCCCCGCGCGCCGCCACGTCCCGATGGGCGAATATTCCGCACGCATTGACGGCGCCCGACTCCACGCTTGAGAGCCCGACGTAGGCGCGGTCGCCAAGGTGCACCTCGAAGTCGTTGGCGAGCGCGAGGCCCCGGACATGCACCTTGAGTCCGACCCAGAAGGGCCCGGAGCGCCTGCGCCCCGCGGCGAAGATCCTGCCGGGCGGCGTCTCGTCCTCGGGCACGCGGGTGTTCGTGCGCAGGTCGCCCCCGGCCTCGACAAAGGCCCGGGCCACGCGCGCGTCGAGCGTGTGGCGGCTGATTCCCCACGCCGTCCCGGGGAGCTCGAGGCGCGGCAGCGCGCGGCCCCGCAGGAAGTAGGTCACGCCGCGGTGGGGCAGGGCGTCGGACAGGATGTCGTCGAGGCCGAGAGTGGTAACCGTCTCTGGTTCGAGCCCGGAGATGAACTCGCCGCAGACGCGGTGGCGGGGGTAGTCGCCGGCCTCGAAAACCGTCACGGGGACCCCGGCGCGGCGAAGGCCGAGCCCGAGCGACAGCCCCGCCAGGCCTCCGCCGACGATCTCGATCGGGAGCGCGGGATTCGTCATCGCCTTACAGCGACCATCCGCAGCGCCCCAAGTGCCGTCGTCGCGCACGAATAGTCCCACTCCGCCGGGGACATGCCAAGCGCGAGCGGCAGCTCGTCGCCCACGAATCCGGCCGCTATGCTCACCCGCGAGTCGTGAAGGGTCACGTGGTTGGCTCCAAATAGGGGGGCTATCGCGGCCATGATGGTCTGCGAGATCTTGCGGCGCCACGGCTCGCAGGCGAGCACGATGCGGGCGGTCCGCCTGAGCGTCGAGCCCACCTCCGCCAGCTCGGCCTGGGTGAACTGGTGGAGGATCAGGTTGCCGATCACCACCGGGTAGGCCCCGTAGCCTGCGAATGCCCTCAGGTCGGCCTGGTGCCAGGCGCGGCCGTCCGGCCACGCCAGGGACCGCGGCCAGAGATCGAGCCCGTCGACCGCGACTCCCCTGGCATTGAGGGCGACGCCCATCTCGCCCATCCCGGCCCCGACCTCGAGCACCCGCTCGCCCGGCCTGACGAGCCTCGGGAGCATCCGCTCAAACCAGGCCCCGTTGCGCATGACCTTGTTGATGAGGCGCAAGTCACGCCGGTTCCTGACCGCGTCGGGGTGGTCATGAGGCAGCGAATCGAGGAGTTCTGGCTCGCAGGCCCGTTTCATGGCGACATCGCCCCAGTTGGTGGCATCTACCCCG
>PMSP01000162.1 GCA_003168315.1 Opitutaceae bacterium | reverse complement strand
GGCCGCTTCCGCCACCGGGTCGGAATCCAGCCGGCGGCCAAAGCCGCCGCCGATCCGGGTGATGTTCACCTGGACGTTCTCTGGGGGAATCCCGAGCACCTGCGCCGCCAGCTTGCGGGCGCCGTCCGGGTTCTGGGTCGGGGCCCAGACCTCGGCCTTCTGGCCCTGGACGTCCACCAGGCAGTTCTGCGGCTCAAGGTTCGTGTGCGAGATGAAGGGGTAGGAATAGGACGCCTCGACGACGCTTGCGGCGCCCGCGAACGCCTTGTCGATGTCGCCGTCCCTCCTGGCTTCGGTGACCCCCTGCGCGCCGGGTGCCGAGGCAAGTTGGCCGGCCTGGCGCGCAAAGTCGTCCCAGCTGGAGTCGGGCATCCGGCCCTCGTCCCACGCGACCTCGAGCTCCCGGCGCGCGCTGAAGGCCGCCCACGTCGAGTCCGCCGCGATGGCGACACCGGGGACGAGCCCCGTCAGCTGGCCAGCGGGCACGGTCCGGTCGATAATGAACGCGTCGCGGACGCCGGGAAGCCCCTTGATGTGCTCCAGGTTGGCACCCTTGGGGCTCGCCCCCCAAACCGGGCTCTTCTGGTAGACTGCATAAACCATCCCTGGCCGCTTCTGGTCGATGCCGAAGAGCGGCTGGCCCGTGACGACCCTGGCGTTGTCCACGCCGCCGACCCTCGTGCCGAGTAGCTTGAAATCCTTCGGGTCCTTGAGGACCACGGAGGCCTCCGCGGGAACCGGCAGCGCCGACGCCCGGGCGACGAGATCCCCGAACTTGATCGATTTCCCCGATGCCGGGTGGCGGACGACGCCGCCCTCGGCGACGCATTCGCCGGCGGGAACGCCCCATTCCTGGGCCGCCGCCTCGATCAGCATCGTGCGCGCCGCGGCGCCCACCTTGCGCATGGCCGTGTAGGACGTCGGCGTCGAGACGCTGCCGCCCGCGAACTGCGGGCCGAAGGCGGCGTCCAGGGGCGCGGATACGACCGTCACGTTCTTCCAGTCGGCGCCAAGCTCCTCGGCGACCACCATGGGAAGGGACGTCTTGATGCCCTGGCCGACCTCGGGCCTCGCCGAGAAGACCGTCACGCTCCCGTCCGGCGCGATCCGGATGAATGCATTCGGGATGAAGATGCTGTCGACCTTCTCGATGTCGCCCGTCGCGAGCTCGGCCCTGCCCGACGGACGGATGTAATAGCCGAGCACGAGCCCGCCGCCGGCCATGGTCGCCAGCTTGAGGAAGGACCTCCGGTCGATGGGCGTCTCCAGGGGCGGGTTCATGGGCGGACCTCGCCCGGCTCCGCGATGAGCGCGGCCGCCCTGTGAATGCCCGCCCGGATCCTGAAATAGGTCGCGCAGCGGCAGAGGTTCCCGGACATGGCGTCGTCGATGTCGCCGTCCGAGGGGGTCGGGTTCCTGGCGAGCAGCGCCGCGGCCGCCATCAGCTGTCCCGCCTGGCAGTAGCCGCACTGGGCGACGTCGAGCTCGCACCACGCCTTCTGGAGCGGATGCTGGCCATCGGCTGAGAGGCCCTCGATGGTCGTGACCCTCGCGGAGGCGACGGCCGAAACGGGCGTCAGGCACGCCCTGGCCGGCGTGCCGTCCAGGTGCACCGTGCATGCGGCGCACTGGCCGATCCCGCAACCAAACTTGGTCCCGACGAGGTCGAGATTGTCCCGGAGCACCCAGAGTAGGGGGGTTTCCGGGGCGACGTCCACCTCATGGGACCGACCGTTGACCTGCAGGGTGAATTTGCTCATGCGCTCCGCGGTTTCGTAGCCGCAGTCTGCCTTGGGCGCCGGTCCTGTCAACGGCACGAGGCCCGGGTCAGAACTTGGACGGCAAGATCCACTTCATGAGGGCGGACTGCAGCTCGGCCTTGCGCACCGGCTTCGAAAGGTAGTCATCCATCCCGGCGGCGAGGCACTTCTCCCGGTCGCCGGTCATGGCGTTCGCGGTCATCGCCACGATCCTGACGGGCGCCTTCCAGTTGGCGTGCGCCGTGTGCTCGGCCTGCCGGATCAGCCTCGCCGCCTCGTACCCGTCCATCTCCGGCATCTGGCAGTCCATGAAGATGATGTCGTAGGGCACCTGCTTCAAGGCGCTCAGGACCTCGTGGCCGTTGGCAACCGCGTCCGCCGTGAAGCCGAGGCCCCTGAGCTGGGCCAGCGCCACCTTCTGGTTCACGATGTTGTCCTCGGCGAGGAGGATGCGGGCATGCCGCGCATGGATGAACTCCTCCGACGCAGCCGCCGCCGGGGCGTCGTTCGGCGCCTTCGTGAAGACGTGCTCGGCTGCGGCGCGCCCGAGGACGTTCACGAGGCAGTCGAACAGGCGCGACTGCTTCACGGGCTTCACGAGGTACGCGTCCACGCCGGCGGCCTTGAGCTCGGTCTGCGAGTGCATGTAGCCCATCGAGGTGAGTATGATCAGCCGCGTGGACGAGATCGACGGGTCGGCCTTGATGGCGCGGGCCAGCGTCATCCCGTCCATCTCCGGCATCTGCATGTCGAGGAGCGCGAGGTCGTAGGGCTTCTTGTCGGCGACCGCCGTCCGCAGGAGGTCCAGCGCCTCGTAGCCGTTCGCCGCGCTGCCCTTCTGCATCTTCCAGGCGAAGAGCTGGTGGCGCAGGATCTGCCGGTTGGTGGCGTTGTCGTCCACGACCAGCACCCTCAGGTCGAAGAGGTCCCGGAAATAGATGGACGGCGCCGGCTCCGCGGGCCCGGTCTGCTTCTCGAGCCTCGCATTGAACCAGAAGGTCGACCCCTTGCCGGGCTCGCTTCGGACGCCGATCTCGCCGCCCATCATCTCGACCAGCTGCTTCGAGATGGCGAGGCCGAGGCCGGTGCCCCCAAACTTGCGGGTGGTGGAGTTGTCGGCCTGCGTGAAGGCCTGGAAGAGCTTGGCCTGGACATCCAGCGGGATGCCGAGGCCCGTGTCCTTTATCGAGAAGCTGATGACGGCGTGCGTGTCGGTCTCGGACTCCCGCGCGACCCGGAGCACGACCTCGCCCTTCTCGGTGAACTTGATGGCATTCCCGAGGAGGTTCGTGATCACCTGCCTCAGGCGGCCCGGGTCGCCCCTGAGCCGGCGCGGGAGGTCGGCGGGGAGGTCGCAGGCGAGCTCGATGCTCTTGAACCGCGCCCGCTCGGCGAACATGTCCAGCGCGCCCTCGACCGTCTCGACCAGGTCGAAGTCCAGGGTCTCGAAGGCCAGCTTCCCCGCCTCGATCTTCGAGAAGTCGAGNNGGATCTCGTGGCTCATGTTGGCTAGGAACTCGCTCTTGATCCGCGACGACTCGAGCGCCTGGTCCCTCGCACGCGAGAGCTCGACCTCCGTCTCCTTCAGGGCCGTGATGTCGACCACGACGCCGACGAGGTTCCACCTCTCGGGGCCCAGCCGGTCGATCGAGACGTGCTCGCTGAGCCTGAAGGTCCTTCCCCCGACCACGGCGGTGAATTCCTGGTCGTAGTCGTTGCGCCCCTCGACCATGGCCCGCCTCGCCGACTTGTTGATCTCGTCCATCTCCGGGACGATGGAGGAGTTCCAGAGCTCCGTCTGGCCGACCGCCGCATCCCGCCCGAAGATCCTCCTGAAGAGGACCGACTGGGGGATGAACATCTTCCAGTCCTGCGTCTTGGCCGGGTCGCCGGTGACGAACGCCTGCCAGAGGAGGCAGTCGGCGCCCCGGAGGATCTTCTCGATCTGGCCCTCCGTCAGCTTCCTTGCCTCCTCGGCGTCATGGCGGATCGTGACGTCGACAACGACGCCCGCCAGGTTCCACTCGTCCGGGCCCGTCGGCCTGATCAGGACCTCCTCGCTCAGCCAGTGCACGCCGTCGGCGCCGACGACGCGGAATTCCTGCTGGTACCCCGGAAGCCCGTCGTCCAGCGCCTTCGCCGACACGAGCTTCGTCCGCTCGTTGTCCGGGGCTTGGTCGTCGGCCCAGAGTCCGCCCTGGTGGCGCTCAGCCGCAAGCCGGTAGATCGAGTTATCGTGGAGGTTCGGCGGGGTGCGGATCTTCCAGTTGTAGATCCCATTCTCGCGCGTCACCCGCCCCCACCAGAGCAGGATGTTGGATCGGTCGAGCGTGTCCAGGAGGAGCTGGTAGCTCTCATACCCGTCGGCGGATTCCCCGGCGACGGGGGACTTGGCCCCCCCTTTCCTGCGGAAATAGAGCGCGGCCGCGACCCACCCGCACACGAGGAATGCGGCAGCCAGCAACGCTGTCGGTGCTGTCTCAAGCGCGAGAGGCATGCTGGATTGGAGTTCTAGGCAGACGTCGAACAAGGCCCTGGGGTGGGAGGCCGATGCCGGCTGAAGGGTCTGGACCTTCCGCGGCCAGCAAATCCCTGGGGTGTCCCCCTGTCAACTTCGTAGGGCGCCGCGCTTTACGGTAGGGGGCCCCCCTCAGGTCAGCACCTCGTGGACCGCCTGAAGAAGCGAGCGGGGCGTGTAGGGCTTGCTGAGGACAAAGATCACCTTCCCGCCCTTTGTCTGGGGCGCCAGCGTGTCGCGGCTGTAGCCGGTCGTTAGGATGAGCTTCAGTCCGGGCTTCTCGCCCTGCAGCTTCTCCCCCAGCTGCGGCCCCGAGAGCTCTCCCGGGAGGACGACGTCGGTCAGGAGCAGGTCGATCCGCGCCGAATGCCACTTCCAGACTTCGATCGCGGCCTCTGCGGACTTTGCCTGCAGGAGGGCGTAGCCGTCCTGCTGCAGGACCGCTGCGGCGAACTCGCGCACGTTGGCCTCGTCCTCGACCAGCAGGATGGTCCCCTTCCCGATCTTGTGCTCGCGCCCCGGGTCCGCGTCATGGCGGGACGCGACCTCGGCCCGCGTGAGCGGCAGGAATATCCTGAAGACGGTCCCGGCGCCCGGCTCCGACTCGACGTCGATCCAGCCGTCATGGCGCCTCACGATGTCCTTGGCGGTCGCGAGGCCGAGCCCCGTCCCGCGGCCCTCGTCCTTGGTGGTGAAGAAGGGCTCGAATATCCTGGGCAGGATTGACGCGGGGATTCCGCAGCCGGTGTCCCGCATCGAGATGAAGGCATAGTCCCCGGACTTCACCTGGATCCCCTGCTGCGGCCTGCTCCCGCGGGCCTGCATCCCGACCTTGATGCTGAGGCGGCCCCCCTTCGGCATGGCATCGCGCGCGTTCACCGCGAGGTTCATGAGGACCTGCTCCATCATCCCGATGTCCGCGCTCACCCGCAGCGAATCCAGCGCGGGCTCGAAATCGACGGCGATCGTCTCCCCGAGGAGGCGCCGGAGCATGCCCGACATGACCTCGACCTCGGTGTTCAGGTCGATGACCTCGCGCTTCGGCGTCCGCTTCCTGCTGAAGAGCAGAAGCTGGCGCACGAGGCCGGTGGCCTGCCTGCTCGCGGTGAAGACCCGCTTCAGGGCCTCGAGCGAGGCCGGGGGCAGGCCCTCCTTGTCGAGCAACATGCTCACGTAGCCCGAGATGATCGTGAGGAGGTTGTTGAAGTCGTGGGCGATCCCGCCGGCCAGCTTGCCGACGAGCTCCATCTTCTGCGCCTGAAGGAGGTCCGACTCCAGCCGCTTGCGCTCCGTGATGTCCGAGGCGACCCCGACCATCCGGACGGGGCCGCCCGCCTTGTCGGCCACGGGGAAGCCGCGGTCATGGATCCAGCGCACTGACGCATCCGGGCGACGGATACGATACTCGACCTCAAAGGCGGTCGCCTTGGCGAGCTTGATGCGCGCCTCCGAAAGGGCGTCCAGGTCCTCGTCCAGGCCGGCCTCGGGCCAGGTCCCCTTCGCCGAGAAGAGCTTGTCTGGGGTCTGCCCCCAGATGCCCTCGTAGGCCGGGCTGACGTACAGGACCTTGCCCGTCTCGGAGGCGCAGACCCAGAACACGTCACGGATGTTCTCGGCCATCTGACGGAACATGTCCTCGGCCTCCAGGTTGTGGTGGGGGGCCACCTGGGCCTTCGTGGCCTGGAGGATCGCGGCGGGCAGGCGCTCCAGCCGGTCCTTGTGGACGAAGTCGCTCGCGCCGTGCCTCAGGCACTCGGCCGCCCGGTCCTCGCCGATCGAGTCCGAGACGATGATGTACGGGATCCCGGGCAGCCGCAGGAGCGCCGACTCGAGGCTGGCCATCCCGTCGTATCCGGGGACGCAGTGGTCGGCCAGGACAAGGTCGAAGTTCCCGCGCTTCAGGGCGGCCTCGAACTCGGCGCGGTTCGCCGCCCGCTCGAACTTAAGGTTCAGGCCCGTCGATCCGGCCTGTCGCCGCACAAGCTCATGGTCCTCGGGATCGGCCTCAAGGTTGAGGACTCGGAGGGGGTCACGGTTCATGCAGGGTTCAGGCTCGTCTGAGACGCCGTTCAGGAGGACGCGCCGGTGTGAGGAGGGTAGGTTTGCGCCCGGGGGCTACGCAAGAGTTTCCGGTCGGCCCGGGCCCGCGCCGGGGGCCATTTTGTGCTGCCCCTCCCGAGCCTTGGGCCACACCCTCTTCCCATGGAAAAACGCCCCTTCTCGGAGCTTGGAGTGTCGCCGGAAATCCTGAAGGCCGTGGACAAGCTCGGGTACGAGGAGGCGTCGCCGATCCAGACTGCTGTCATCCCCGCGGTCATGCAGGGCAGGGACGTGGTGGGCATGTCGGCGACGGGCTCAGGCAAGACCGCCGCGTTCGCGATCCCGGCCATCGAGATGGCGAAGGCCTCCCTGCACAAGGTGCAGTGCCTGATACTGTGCCCGACCCGCGAGCTGGCGGTGCAGGTGGCCGAGGAGACGGGCAAGCTCCTCCTCTTCAAGCGCGGCCTCCACGTGGTGCCGATCTACGGCGGGCAGTCCTACGAGAGGCAGTTCCGGGCGCTGGCCGCCGGCGTGCAGATCGTGATCGGGACGCCGGGACGCGTGATGGACCACATGGAGCGCGGCACCCTCAAGCTGGACGCGCTTCGCCTCGTCGTCCTGGACGAGGCCGACCGGATGCTGGACATGGGCTTCCGCGACGACATCGAGCACATCCTGAAGGCGGTCCCCCCCGAGCGGCAGCTCCTCTTCTTCTCGGCGACGATACCCCGGGCGATCCAGGACCTGATCAGCAAGTACTCCCGCGACCCTGCCTGGATCAAGATCGAGTCGCACGCCCAGAACGCCCCCCAGGTCGACCAGGTGTACTACGAAGTCGACCGGCGCTCGAAGCTCGAGGTCCTGACCCGCCTCATCGACCTGAACGACTTCCGCTACGGCCTCATCTTTTGCAGCACGAAGGTCATGGTGGACGAGTTGGACGAGCAGCTTCACGCGCGCGGCTACGCCACGGACCGCCTTCACGGGGACCTGAGCCAGATGCAGCGCAACCGGGTGATGGAGAAGTTCCGCAGGAGGGCGTTCGAGTTCCTGGTGGCGACCGACGTCGCGGCGCGCGG
>PMSP01000375.1 GCA_003168315.1 Opitutaceae bacterium | reverse complement strand
CACGGTGAAGCCGTAGCTGAGCAGGCCGATCCCCAGCATGTTGGTCCAGAACCAGATCCAGCTGGTCACGATGTTGCCAAACGCGGCGAGGAACATCAGCCCGCGATCCCTCACGAGTCCGCCCCAGCGCGCGTGGAGGATGAGGGCGTTCCAGATGACGATGATCAGCGCCCCGTTTTCCTTCGGATCCCAGCCCCAGAACCGTCCCCAGGACTGGTCGGCCCAGATGCCCCCGAGGGTCGTCCCCACAAAGCTGAACAGCGTCGCGAAGCACACGATCCCGTAGACCATTCGGGCGAGGGCGTCGGCCGTGGCCTTGTCCAGCGTGCGCGTGAACACTCCCCGCAGGATGTAGATCACCGCGAGGATTCCGGCGAGGAAGGTGGACGCATAGCCCGTCGTCACGACGACGACGTGGGTCCCAAGCCAGAAGTTGGAGTCGAGGACGGCCCTCATCATCTCGAGCGTGTCGCCCGCCAGCGCCAGGTGCTGCGCGATGATGAGGGTCGCGAAGCCGACCATCCCAGCCGCCGCGGTCCCAATCGCGTTCTTGAAGGTCGCCTCGAGAATGAGGCAGAGGCCGACGGATCCCCAACCGATGAAGATGGCCGACGAGTAGAGGTTCGTGACCGGGGGGCGCCCCTCGAGCCACATGCGCGTGATGATCCCCCCCGTGGCGATCAGCCACCCGAGGGCGACGAGCCCCCATGCGGAAAGCCGGGCGGGCTCGGGCCACTTGATCCAGGACACGGCAGCGAAGAGGAACGCGCCGAGGTAGATCCACATGCCGGCGTAGAAGGGCTCCGCCGCGTTGAAGATCGTCTCGACCCGCGCCTTCTGCGCCTGCTTCGCGTAGCGCCTGTCGAGGCTCGCCTGGTAGAGACCGACAATGTGCTCGAAGCTGGCGGTGTCGTGCTTCCTCCACGCAAAGCCCATCCCCGCGTAGGCGAGGACCGCGGGGTTCACCTCCCCCTTGCCGAACGTCTCCAGGAGCGCGTGTCCCGCGTTGTGCCACGTGTTGGGATCCGGGTCGCCCTCGTCGGGCGGGATGGCGAGGATGTCCGTGCTCTCGGCCATGTTCACGAACTTCTGGCCCTCGTCGATGAGAGCGGCGGCCTTCGCCTCGTCGTGCGGCTTGCCGGCCTCCTTCGCGCGGACGGCCTCGATGCCGTCGGCCAGCGTCTCCTGGATGTGGAGGAGTTCCCCGAGGAAGTCGGTGCTGCCCTCCGGCAGGATGGTGCGCCTGATCCGGATGTAGTGCGAGAGGTTGCCGTAGAGCTGGACGACCGACGACTGGAAGCGGGTCCTCGCCTGCGCCTCCACGGGCTCGGCCAGCTTCTCCTGGGACTCGATCTCCGCCAGGTGCGGCTCGAGCTCCTTGAACGAGAGGTAGTGGATCTTCAGGTTCGCCTCGCCCTTCCCCACCAGCGAGAGGAGGTCGGGGTTGTCGATGTAGAAGACCTGGTAGGTGTCCGCCTTCTCCGGCACGAAGAGGACGTCGAGGAGCCACTCGTCCGGGGTCAGGTCGACATTGTCCGGCGTCGTGACGTCCTGGTTGCCCTGGATGAGGAGGAGCGTGCTCCGCGCCACCGAGTCCAGGGGCTTGAACCTGCCGTCCGCGAGGACCGGGATGCGGCCGAACTCGGTCACGGCCTTCGGCTGGCGGACCCAGCCCGGGTAGAGCCCGAGGAGGAAGCAGACCGCCGCGAGGGCGACCACGAAAAGCGGCATCCGCTTGCTCATGCGCGCCTCCTCTTGGCAAAGGCCGCCAGGTGGATCAGGAACTGGATCACGAGGCCGAGCGCGATCGCCCCGCACGAGATGTACGGGAAGAGCCAGCCGGGGTTGCGCACGACCTCAAGGATCGAGGTGTGGTCCGTGTCGAAGCTCGCCTGGTAATAGGTGAGGCCCGCGTAGCGCAGCGGGTTGTTCATGTAGATCAGGACCTCGCGGCCGGGGCCGCCCTCCGGCGTGTCGATCCGGATTTTGCTCGAGAAGTTCTTGGGGATGTCCGTCCCGGGGTAGATGTCGTGGCTGAACTTCTCCAGCGTGACCGAGAAGGGCTGGTAGTGGCGCTCCGGCCTCATGAGGATCTTCCACGACTTGCCCGCGTACTCGAACGTCTGCGGGTTGCCGAGTCCGATCGAGACGACCCAGGTCCCGAGGGTCCCGTCCGTCCCGACGAGCTCCACGTACGCGGCCGGGATGTTGTGGCCGTCCTCGGTGTAGTTCACCTCGACCGGCGTCACGGCGACCATGGGGCCCATGCCCGAGGTCGCGGGCGACGGCGGGGCCCCGGGCACCTGCGAGCGCATCTGGATCTCGGAATTCGGGAAGTAACCCCTCGGGACGACCCGGAACGGGAGCTTCGGACTCTGGACCACGGTCCCATGGGCGAGGAGCGACTCCGGGATCGCCACCACCTCGTCGAAGTTGGGGTCGCTCGCGTCGATGATCGCCAGCTCGTTGTGGCGGGCGCTTTCCGAGTAGTTCTTGGTCTGCCCCTCGTCGAGGCGCATCGAGTAGTCCTTCTGGACGAGGCCGGAGACGAGCTCGCCGACCAGGAGGAGGATGACGCCCGCGTGCGTGATCCAGATCCCCGTCTTCTTCCAGCCCAGCCTGAAACGGTAGACGTGGGCCGCCAGGAGGTTCACGAGGAGGAGGCCGCCGATCAGGTAGCCCCCCGGGTAGACCGGGACCTGCATCTCGCCGAACTTCTCGACGACGAAGAACGAGTGGAAGAACTTCTGCTGGACCGCCCAGACGCCGAGGTGGACCTGGTCCAGCGTCGCCCAGAACACGAGGACGATCGAGAGCGCGAGGAGAGTGACCGTCAGCCTGAGGGAGACGAAGAGGGACCGGACCTCTTTTAGGATCGGGCTCATTCGTTCAGGGAGCGCGGACGGTGTGCAGGAACTCGAGGAAGGCGGGCTTCGCGGCCTTAACCGCGGGGCCCGGCCCCATCATCTTGAAGAACCAAGTCGACTCCCCTACCGGGACGATGGCGCCCAGGATCCCCTTGCCCTTCGGGTCCCCTCTGGGGCCGATCTCGACCAGCGTCATCTTGAGGCCGTTCGCCTCGACGCGCGTCACCGCCCCGTCCAGGTCGTCCGGGGTGAGGGCCGGGTAGGTGAGCTGGCTCCGCCAGCGGTTCACGTTCGCCAGCTCGCCGCCGGCCTCGCCCGGGAAGGCCGTGATCGACAGGTCCGAGTCGCCCGCCTCGCCCGGCACGGTGTAGGTGGCCTTGCGGAACTGCGTCGCCGGCTTGGAGACCCACGGCGCGGGGGCCTGCCAGACGAGGGTCGTGTCGGCGGTCGGGACCGGGGTGTCGGCCATCGANNGGCGGCGGCGGCCATCGGCGGCGCCGCCTCCCTCTCCTTTGGCACCCGGTAGGTCTCTACCTTCTCGTCCCCGCACGCCGCCAGCAGCAGCGTTGCCGCTGCAAGGGGGGCTAGGAACATCCGCGGTGGCATGGAACCGCCACCCTCCCCCCTCCTCCCCCAAAACTCAATCCCCTTCCGCTGGAAACCCCCTAATTCAGGGGCGTTTCGGGGGATCGGTGTGAACCGACACGGATTTCGTAGGCACATGCCGCGCAACTCGGCGCGCTTTCGTGAGTTGGCGGCGGTTTTTCCGGACGCGGCTGCGACCGTTTCGCCCAAAACCCCCGATACGGTTTTTTGGCTCCCTGGTCCCCTGGTCAGACGCGCTTCCCGAGCGCCCTTAGGCGATTAAAGAGGTGGCGGTTTCGGGTGCCAGGAGCGCCCAATCAGACTGCGATTTTTTTCTGCTACGGAAGCCGCAGGTTTCGTTCAGGCCAGGCGCTCGCGCCAGTAGGCCGGCCGTCGCTTAAAGTGGGCGACTGCAATCACGGCCAAGTGTGTGGGACGCTCCGCGTAGACAAGAGCATATGGGAAGTGTCTATTGAAGTGGCGCCGGGTGCCGTGACGCCAAGGACGATGCAATTGTGGCGCGGCCTCAATCTCGGCGGTGAGCTGTCTCATCGCGTCATAAAACCGTTCACCCAAGCCCTCGGCCTTTTTCGCGTAATAAGCTACCGCCTCGGCTAACTCGTCGTCAGCCTGCGGGTGGAAGATGGCCCGCTTCACCTACCGAGGACTTGGCGAGCCCGGGCAAAGACCTGCTCGGCGGGCACGCCTTGCACGCGGCCGCTATCGAGTTCCTCGATGCGGCGCTTGACCTCGTCAGCCCACTCCTCCTCAACAGATGAATCGAAGCCCATCGGGGCCAGCCGGGTTTCGAGCCAAGCCGCAACTTCACGCAGTTCCTCGGGCGGCAACTTTGCCAGGGCGGCCTCGATTTCGGTCACTGTGCTAATGTCAGTTACTCTACGGGGATTTTTGGGGCTCAGGC
>PMSP01000094.1 GCA_003168315.1 Opitutaceae bacterium | reverse complement strand
GTGCAGATGCAGACCCGCTTCGGGCTGGCGCCGAGCTCGGTGACCGCCTTCACGGCGAGGGGAAGGGAGTTCCACGGGGTGGTCGGCGGGCCCCCGCGCAGGAACACCCAGAAGCCGCATTCGAGGAAGTCGTCCGCGATCTCCCGGTCGATCGCCTCGTGGGTGTCCGTGATCCCCGAGGCGGCGCCCGCGGTGACGAATTCGCGGCCGTAGATGTGGCCCGACACGGGCCGGCCGCGACGGAGCGCCTCGGCGAGGACCGCGTGGCTGCGCCGGTCGCCCATCGCCACCTGGACGAAATCCATCTTCTCCCCGAGCGCGACGGCCTCGGGCCAGCGGTCGAATATCCGGCCTACCTTGGCCGGCGTCAGGTCGCCGCCCGCGGTCTCGAACCTCGGACCCGCGGCGGGCACGGTGCTCGGCACCGTCAGGAATATCGAGAGCGGCGCCTGGCGCGCGTCCTCGAGCATCCACTCGATGCCCCTGGCGTCGCAGACGTTCCCGATCTCATGGCTGTCGCAGAAGATCGTCGTCGTCCCGTTGAGAAGGGCCGCCTCGGCATAGGCGCACGCGGTCATCATGGAACTCTCGATGTGGATGTGCGGGTCCACGAGGCCCGGGGCCAGGATGCCCCCGCGCGCGTCAAAGCGCAGCGCGGTCGAACCCTTTCCCGGCCTGAAGGTTCCCGCGGGCCTGACGGCGGCGATTCGCCCCGCCTTCACCCACACCTCGCGGTCCCGGTGGATCCGGTCGGTATAGGTGGAGAGGAGCCTCGCCCCCGTGATGACAAGGTCCGGGGCCTCGCGGCCCATCGCGACCGCGGCGAGCGTACGCGTCAGCCTGTGGAGGGGAGCTACGGAGAAGCGTGTCAGGCTCATGGTGAGGAAAAATGGATCGGGGGCGTGCCGGCCCCGCCTCGGCCGCCGGCGGCCTGCCCATGGATAGACGCCGAAGGCGCCCCGACGCGAGACGTTTGCGCCCTCATTGCTCCGCTCCCCTGCCCGCGCCCGGGTCGCCTTGGAAGGGGAGGAAGAAGACCTGGGTCGCGAAGACGCTCACGTCCCCGCGGTGGAAGCCGTGCGCAAGCCGCGCCCCGCAGCCGAGGTAGGTGAACCGCCGCTCCAACAAGTTCGCCCGGTGGTCCGGGGAATTCATCCAGCCCTCGACGAGAAACGCGGCATATGTCGCATAGGTGTACGCTGGGCCGGCGTCGGCCGCCAGGCGCGTCGCCGGCATCATGATCGCATTCTCGCCGACCAGGGTCCCGTTCAGCCCGGCCCGCTCGACCCGGTCGATGACGGTGTGCCTGTGCGGGAAGGGGTTGTCGTGCTCCGCCTGGAGGGCGAGCGCCATGTAGGCCGCCTGTTCGTCGGCAGCGGCGTCGAGGGCGGGCGACGGGGCCAGCGGGGGCACCCCGTGCGCCATGCGGACGACATTGGACTGGTAGAGGATGGCCCGGGACAGGAGCTCATTGTCGAACGCGTCGACGGACATGACCTTGTCGAAGGCCCCGTCCCTGGGCGGCGGCGGGGGCGGGGCGGGCGGCAGGGCGCATGCCCCCAGGAGCACGGAGAGGGCAACCGCGGCGAGGAGGCGGCATTCGCCGGGGATTCTCGCGGGTGGGGGAGGCGCGGCCGGCATGTCCCCGGGAAAATAGCCCCCGCGGCCCCGCCTTCCAGCATCATCTGGAGGCCTCCGGGGTGAGCTAATCCAGCGCACCGGAAGTCCCACACTGTGCAATAAGAGCACACCTCTATTCGGCACCGAAACCTAACGCCCTGCCATCGGGCGCCTTATGCCCTGGACGAAAGCGGCATCGCCCATGCAGGAGGAGAGACACTATGCGATTCATACAATTCACCCAACCCAGTGCCCGCAGCGCCGCGCCTGCCGTCCGTTTTGGCGGCCGATTCGGCGGGGCCGGCATTGAAAACGAGATCGACTGGCTGTTCGGCACGGCCCTGACCGGCTTTGCCGGCACCGCCCGCGGCGGGCAGTTCCCGGTCGACCTCTACGAGGACAAGGACAACACCTACGTCAGGGCCGAGCTGCCCGGCGCCAACCGCGACGCGATAAACGTCGAGATCGTGGACGGCTCACTCTCCATCCAGGCCTCCCGCAAGGAGAAGTCCGGAGAGGGCGAGAACACCGTCTCCTTCAGCCGCCTGGTCAGCATCCCTGACGAGGTCCAGGCCGACAAGGTCTCCGCCGCCTACGAGAACGGCATCCTGACCGTGACGCTTCCCCGCAAGGAGGAGGCCAAGCCCAAGAAAATCAACGTCGCGGTCAACTGAGGCCGCGCGAACACAACCAAAAGGAAAAACCACCATGTCATTCTTCAATACACTGGCTCCCAGCAGCAACGGCTCCTGCGCCGAGTCCGACGCAACCGCCACCCGCAGGCCGCGCTACGAGGTCGTCGAGACCGAGGGGTCCTATGACCTCACGGTCAGCCTCCCCGGCGTCGCCAAGGACGGCCTCGAGATTAGCGACGAGGCCGGCGAGCTCACGATCACCGGCAAGCGGACGGCCAAGCTGCCGGAGGGCCTCGAGGTCCTCCACCGCGAGACGTCCGACGCCGCGTTCAAGCTCGTGCTCACGCACGACAACACGGTCGACGCCGAGAAGATCGAGGCCGAGCTCAAGGACGGCGTGCTTCGCCTGAAGCTCGCCAAGGCCGAGTCGGCCAAGCCGCGCAAGATCTCCGTCAGCTGACGTCATTCGTTCTGGCAAGGGCCGGAATCCCCATGGGGATTCCGGCCCTTTTCATTTCAGGCCGGCGGCGCCCCCCGGCGAAGGACGGACGCGCCGACGGCGGCGGCCAGGATGGAGACCACGACGGCGAGCGACGCCGCGGTGGGAATCCCGTACCACGGCTCGACCAGCATCTTCACGCCCACGAACGAGAGGACTGCGGCGAGCCCCGCGCCCAGGTAGCGCAGCGCCTGGAGGGCGCCGCTGACGACAAAGAAGAGCGAGCGCAGGCCGAGGATGGCGAAGAGGTTGGACGCGATCGCGATCGAGGCGTCATGGGTCACCGCAAGGACGGCCGGCAGCGAGTCGAGCGCAAAGACGAGGTCGGCCGTCTCGAGGACGATGAGCGCGGCCATCCCCGCCGGCGCATGCCGGGTCACGAACCTGAAGGCGCGCCCCGAGGGGTCGAAGGCCGGCCGTCCCCTCCTCTTCATCGCGAGCCTGATCCCCGTCGCCACGAGGATCGCGCCGAAGACGGGGATCACCCAGGCGAAGCGCGAGATGGCGCCGATCCCCGCGATCAGGAACGCCGAGCGCAGGACGATTGCGCCGGCCACCCCCCAGAATAGCAGGCGGCGCTGGCGAAGGGGGTCCAGGCCGAACTGCGCGAACACGAGCGCGAACACGAGGACGTTGTCGACGCTCAGGCTGAGCTCGATCAGGTAGCCGGCGAGGTACTGCTGGGCGGGCTCCGCCCCGCGCCGCAGCCAGACGAGGGCCCCGAAGCCCAGCCCGGCCGCAATGCAGAGGAGCGCGACGGCGGCGTCCCTTGAGCGCAGCTTCCTGGCTCCCGGCTCGGGGTCTTTTAGGGATTTTGGAAACATCGTTCTCGGCGCCGGTGCTGGAGCTTGACGTTGCGGGTGGGTGCGGGTTTGGCAATGTCCTCGCATGGCCGCCCTCATTCCCGTCCAGGTGCCCGACGCCCCTCCGGTGGGCGTCCGTCGTTTCGTCGAGTGGCTCCAGGTGAGCTTCTTCCCGGGCGCCATGGACGCGTCGACCGCGCGGTGGGTCGCCTTCCTCCTGATCCTCCTCGTCGCGATCCTCGTCGGCCGGTTCCTGATCGCGATCCTCTTCTCGAGGCTGAGGAAGATCGCGACGCGCGCGAACAACCAGCTGATCGTGCCGGCGCTCGAGGCGCCGAGCGCGACGCTGGTCATCCTCTGCGGGCTGATCGCGGCCCTTTCCGTCGTGCCCCTTTGGGACACCGTGCCGCATATCGTCAGGCTGGGCGAGCAGGGGGCGCTGGCCTCGGTCATTCTCTGGGGGATGGCCTGCGCGGGCGGGGCGGTCGTCGACCACTTCGCGGTCGGGGCGAGGGCGCGGGAGCTCCACCTTGCGGCGTTCATCCCGCTCATCAAGCGGACGCTGGGCGCCTTCTTCATCATCTTCAGCATCCTCGTCGTCTGCGAGAGCCTCGGGTTCGAGGTGAAGACGTTCCTTGCCGGCCTCGGCATCGGCGGCCTCGCGTTCGCCCTGGCGGCGCAGGACACGATCGCGAACATGTTCGGCTCTTTCGTGGTGGTGATGGACCAGCCCTTCTATGTCGGGGAATACATCCGCATCCTGGCGCACGAGGGCACGGTCGAGGAGATCGGACTGCGCTCGACGAGGCTGAGGACCGCCCAGCGGACGCAGATCGTGATCCCCAACAAGACCGTCGCGGCGGAGGTGATCACCAACTACACGCGCATGCCCCAGCGGCGGGTGGACACGACGCTTGGGGTGACCTACGACAGCCCGAGCGAGGCGGTCCGCCTGCTGCTCGACGATGTCGGCGCGCTCCTGCGCGCCGACCCGGGCGTCCACCAGGGCCAGGTCGTCGTCAGGCTCGCGGACCTGGGCGACGCGTCGCTTCGCGTGCAGATCCTCTATTTCACCGCCGATCCGGACTGGGACTCGCACATGGCGGTTCGGGAGCGGATCAAC
>PMSP01000125.1 GCA_003168315.1 Opitutaceae bacterium | reverse complement strand
TCTCCGGCGCGACCCGGGCCCTCGGCGCGGCGCTGGGGGCCGTCATCACCGCCTCCCACAACCCCGCCGCCGATAACGGCGTGAAGTTCTTCGGCCCGGGCGGCGCGAAGCTGACGGACGCCGAAGAGTCGGCCATTGAGTCCCTCATCGGGGGCGCCGCGCCGGCGGCCCCAAGCTCCGGCGAGGAGCTCCCGGGCGAATCGATCCTCGAGTCCTACATCGACGCGGCCGCCCGCATCCTGCCCCCCGGGTCGCTCCGCGGCTGGAGGGTCGCCCTAGACACCGCCAACGGGGCGACCTGCGCGACCAGCCCAGCCGTCCTCTGCGCTCTCGGGGCCGAGCTCACGTGCCTGGGCGACCGGCCCGACGGCGCCAACATCAACGAGGGCGTCGGGAGCGAGCATCCCGAGGGGCTGGCGAGGCTCGTCGTCACCGGGGGCGCCCGGCTCGGGATCGCCCACGACGGCGACGGGGACCGCTGCGTCCTCTGCGACGAGAAGGGGCTGATCCTGGACGGCGACGAGGTTCTGGCGATCCTGGCAGTCCACGCGCTCGCGAAGGGGACCCTCGCCGGGAAGACCCTTGTCGTGACGGTCCAGAGCAACCTCGGGCTCGACGCCGCCGTCGCCGCGGTCGGCGGGCGCGTCGTCCGGACGCCGGTCGGGGACCGCTACGTGGCCGAGCGCATGAGGGCGGAGGGCGCCTCCCTGGGAGGCGAGTCGTCGGGCCACATCGTCAGCTTCGAGCTTGGCCCAACCGGCGACGGCCTGGCGGCGTCCCTCAAGGTGATCGCCGTCATGCAGGAGTCGGGCCGGCCGCTGTCGGAGCTCCGCCGGGTCCTCCGGCGGTTTCCCCAGCTCGCGGCCGGCCTCAGGGTGCGGGAAAAAAAACCGATCGAGTCCCTCGCGCGCCTCTCGGCGGCCATCGGGGCGCTCGAGAGGGAGCTTGGGCCCTCGGGCCGCGTGCTCGTCCGCTATTCGGGCACGGAGCCCAAGCTCCGGCTCCTCGTCGAGGGCCCCACGGATGCTGTCGTGCGCGCCGGGATCGAGCGCCTGAGCGCGGCGGCCGGCTCGGACCTCGACGTCTACTGAGCGGCGCCGTGTTGGCTTGCCCGGGCGTCCCGGCGCGGCTTGCTTGGGCGCATGCTCGGACGGAAACTGTCAAGGGTGGGGCTGGTCGCCCTTGCGCTCTTCGCGGCCGTGGCGGCGCGCGCGGCGGACTTCGGCCCGCGATTTGACGCGATCGTTGGGCAGGCGACCCCCGCCCAGCTCTACGCCTTCCTCTACGACATGCCGAAGGGCGGCGACCTCCACAACCACGCCGGGGGCGCGAACCGCCCCGAGTGGGTCTACGACGTCTGCGTCGACCCGGGCAGGAACGGCGGCGAGACCTTCTACGCGCGCGCGCGGTTTTCCGGAGCGCCCGACGCGGTGGACCCCGCCGCCCGCTTCCGGACAATACGCAAGAGGTCCTACGACCTCCTCGCCGGGCCGGCCAAGTCGGAATACGTGCAGCTCTCGTCCCTCACCCCCGACGAGCGCGCGAAATGGCGCGCCAGCATGAGGCTGGACGGGACTGGCGACGGCCGCGCCGAGTTCTTCACCCACATCTGGCCCCGGCTGGGGCAGCTTGAATCCTGCCTGCCGGTCGCCGCCGAGCTCCTGGTGGAGAACATGAAGGCCTTCGGCGCGGAGCACCTGGCCTACCTGGAGACCCAGTTCGGGGTCGAGGGGATGGTCGACAACGACGGCAGGGCGATCCCGGACGACGAGGGCGTCGCGTTTGTCAGGGAGAGGCTCTCCCGGCCCGACGCCGTCGCCACCGGCGTCACCGTGCGCTTCCAGCGGACGATCCTGCGGTTCGCGCCGGACGCGGAGGCCCGCCTCGAGCAGGCCTACGCCTTCGTCGACGCCCACCGCGACCTCTGGGTCGGGCTCAACATGGCCGGGATCGAGGATAACCCCCTCGGCTACCCGTCGCGCTTCCTCGGCACGCTGAGGAAGATGCGCTCCCGCTACCCGACCCTCTCGCTCTCCATCCACGCCGGGGAGATGGACGGCCCGGACAGGCACGTGCGCGACACGCTCCTCCTCGGGGCGACGCGGATCGGCCACGGGGTCAACCTGATCAAGGACCCGGACACGCTCCTCCTCCTGCAGCAGTCCCGCAGGGTGCTGATCGAGATAAACCTGATCTCGAACCGGCTTCTCGGCTACGTCCCCGACCTGTCCACCCATCCCTTCCCCGAGTACCTGCGGACCGGCGTCCCCGTCTGCCTGAACACGGACGACCGGGGAATGTGGGACTCAAACCTGACGGACGAGTACTACACGGCGGTGACCCTCTACCACCTTTCCTGGGCCGAGATACTCGCCATGGGCCGCGACTCGCTGTCGCGCTCGTTCGCCCAGCCCGAGGTCAAGGCGCGGCTCCTCTGCGACTTTGACCGCAGGATCGCGGCGTTCGAGGAACGCTACGGCGCCGGGCAGCCGGACGGCGCCCTCTCCGCGCTCTCGGCCGTGAAGCCCGTGACCTACGGGTACGCGAAGCGCAACTGGGGGTTCGACTTCAACTGACCGCGCCGCCGGCGCGCGCGCGCGCCGTCCAGACCCCGAGCGCCATGAGGGCGCCCCCGGCGAGGAGGCGGCCGATGTCGGTCGTCTCGCCGAAGAAGAGGAGCGAGCAGGCGATGCCGAGGGGGATCTTCGCGTTGTTGAACGCGGCGAGGACGCCCGCGTTGACGCGCGTCACCCCGACGTTCCAGAGGAAGAAGCCGAGACCCGAGGCGACGGCGCCCAGGTAGGCGATGATGATCCACTGGCCCCGGCTGGGGGCGAACGCGTGCCAGTTTGTCGTGGCGAGGGAGACGGCGAGCGTGAGGGCGAGCGCGCCCGCAAACGTCACCGCGAAGACCGATGCGTCGCTCGAGCCCGGGGGCAGGCGCGCCCGCTCGCGCCTCCAGGCGATCTGCCCGCAGGCGAAGCAGACGTTCGAGAGCTGCATGAGCACGAACCCGCCGACCACCCCGGTGTCGCCGATCGATTTCCAGAGGACGACGCCGGCCCCCGCGACGGAGAGGAGCGCCGCGGCAAGGAACTGCGCCTTCCAGCGCCGCTCGAGGAGCGCGTCCACCAGGGCGACGAAGATCGGGGTCGTGATCGTGAAGAGCGCGATCTCGTAGGCGTGGAGGTGGGCGTAGGCGCGCAGGTAGAGGATGTACACGGCGCCGAACTGGACGGCCCCGATGAGCGCCAGCCTCGCCATGTTTCCCGCGCCGAGCCCGGCGGGGCGCAGGAACGGCGTGAAGACGACGAGAGAGATGGCGAGCCTGACGGCGCCGATGGCCGTCGGGTCGAGGCCGCCGAGCCGCTTCACCAGGCCGAACGAGAACGCCCAGATGAGGGAGACGAGGGCGAGGAAGATCATCGGGCGGGGGCAGGCGTCACACCCGGAAGAGGGCCCCCAGCCGCTTCCCGAGGAGCAGGCTCACGCCGGCCACCATTGTGCCGAGGAAGACCATCGCCCACACGCCGAGCGCGCAGGCGAGGAACTTCCCGTCGCCGAGGAGCTGGAAGAGCTCGAGGATGGCCTTCGTTATGGGGAAGTAGACCATCTTCTGGGCAAGGATGATCGAGTCGCTGACCTCGAGCATGGCGAAGGCGAAGGCGAGGAGGGCGCCCGCCATCAGGTTGGCCGCGATCAGCGGCAGCGTGACCCTGATCATCGCGCGAAGGGGGGGGCAGCCGAGGTTCTCGGCGGCCTCCTCCAGCGTCACGCTCGTCTGCTGGAAGCCGGCCGCGGCCGAGCGGACGACATAGGGGAGGCGGCGGAGCGCGTAGGCGATGATGAGGAGCACCGTCGGGTTCTGGACCGGGTTTATGAACGAGAAGAACCGGCCCTGCTGCGACATGGCGAGGTAGCCGAAGGCAAGGACGATCCCGGGCACCGCGAGCGGCAGCATCGACATGAAGTCGAGCACGTGCCTGCCGGCCATCCTGGTCCGGACGACGACGTAGGCGATCGCGACGCCGAGGAGGACGTCTATGACGGTCGAGACGCTCGCGAACTTGAGGCTGTTGGCGATTGCCGGGACCGTGAGGTCGTGCCCGAGCGCGGCGCGGTAGTTGTCGAGCGTGAATCCCTTCGGCAGCACGCTCGCGTACCAGTCCTTCGAGGACGCGATCAGGACCACGCCGAGGTGGGGCAGCACGGCGACAAACGTGACCGCGCAGAAGGCGAGCGTGCAGAGCCACGCCTTCGCCGCGGGCAGGGCGCGCGCGCCGCCGGCCGTCGTCGCCTTGGCCATCATGGCGTTGCCCGTCCTCCCGAAGATCCCCTTTCCGACCGCGTAGATGAGGATCGAGGCCATGAGCATGACCGTCACGAGCGTGTAGGGCAGCGGGCTGCCCCCGATGTCCTTCAGGCCGTAGAATATCTGGACGCTCGTCACCTGCGAGTAGTCGAATACGAGCGGGGTCCCGAGCTCGGTGAACACCCAGATGAAGACGATCGTGCCGCCCGCGAAGAGCCCGGGGTGGATGAGGGGCAGCGTTATCTTCCAGAAGCGGCGCAGTCCCGTGCAGCCGAGGTTCTGGGCCGCCTCCTCCATCGCGGGGTCGATGTTCGCCAGCGCGGCCACCGCGTTCAGGTAGATGATGGGGTAGAGAGAGAGGGCCTCGACGACGGCGACCCCCCAGAACCGGTTGGCCGCGAACCAGTCGAACGCCCATCCATGCGGCCGGAGGCCGAGGTCGATTATGAGCGCGTTGACCGCGCCGTACTGCCCGAAGATCTGTTTGATCCCGATCGCGCCCACGAAGGGGGGCAGGATCATCGGGACCAGCACCGCGGAGTTGAGGAACCCCTTCATCGGGAAAAGGAACCGGTCGGAGATGACCGCGAGGGGCAGGGCGACCATGATCGCCATCGTCGTCCCGGCGCACGCGAGCAGGAAGGAGTTGCGGAGCGCCGTGAGGTAGGTCGGGTCCGAGAGGAGCGTCCTGAGGAACGCGAAGGTCAGGCGCCCGTCGGCGTCGATGAACCCCCCCTTCAGGATCTGGAGCACCGGCCAGAGGAAGAACACCGCGAAAAACGCGGCCGTTATGAGGTAGACGAGCCGGGCCGAGGTCCTGGACATGGCTCCGACCGCCTAGGGCGAGCTGAACGGCCAGATCTTGAAGAACGACAGGAAGAACATGAAGGCGACCGCGTAGCCTAGGAACGGGACCTGCCGGGCCTTCCCGAGGCCGACCCTGAGGAGGACGGAGCAGATAAGGCCGATCCCGATCCCCTGCGCGATGCTGAAGGTGAGCGGTATCGCGAATATCGTGAGGACCGCGGGGGCGGCGGTCTCGAACTCCGACATGTCGATCTCCACGACGGACTGCATCATGAATATCCCGACGATCACAAGGGCGGGCGCGGTCGCGCACGGCGGGATGGCGAGGATGAGCGGGGTGAGGAAGAGAGCCGCGAGCATGAAGATCGCCACCCATATCGCCGTGAGGCCGGTGCGGCCGCCCGCCTCGACGCCCGAGGCCGACTCGATGTAGCTGACGACGGTCGACGTGCCGCAAAGCGCCGAGATGATCGTCGCTATCGAGTCGGCGAGAAGGGCGCGGCCCGCCTTCGGAAGGCGGCCGTTCTCATCGAGGAGGCCGGCGCGCTTGGTGACGCCGATCAGGGTGCCGATGTTGTCGAACATGTCGACAAGGAGGAGGGTGAAGATGAGGGGGAGGGCCTTTGAGAACGCCGGCCAGCTCTTCAGGAACCCGAAGCTCAGCTTCAGGAAGACGGGCGACGCCGACGCGGGCATCGAGAAAACCCCCGCGCTCAGGTCCGTTACCTTCCCGCCGGCCCCGTTCGAGGTGAAGAGCCCGGCGATCGTGATCGCCAATATACCCAAGACGATCGCCCCGGGCACCTTCCTTGCGACGAGAAGCGCAATGAGCATGATCCCCGCTAGTGTAAGCGCGACGGGGCCGGACGTGTGGTCCCACGGCCCGACGAACGTCGCGTCATTGGCGACGATGACGCCGCCGTTCTTCAGCCCGATGAACGCTATGAAGAGGCCGACGCCGCAGGTGACCGCGATCTTCAGGCCGAGCGGGATCGACGCGATGATCTTCTCCCGGACGCCCGACACGGAGAGCGAGAGGAAGATGACGCCGTTTATCATGACCATCCCCAGCGCCTCCTGCCACGGCTCGTGCCTCGCCAGGCAGATGGTGAACGTGAAGAAGGCGTTGATCCCCATCCCCGGCGCCATCGCGATCGGGTAGTTCGTGAAAAGCGCCATCAGCGTCGTCGCCACTGCGGCGGTGATCGCGGTCACGGTGACCAGCGCGCCCTTATCCATCCCGGTGTGGGCGAGGATATCGGGATTGACGGCGAGGATGTACGCCATCGCGGCGAACGTTGTCAGCCCCGCCTGAAACTCCCGAAACGGCGTCGTGCCGCGGTTTTCGAGTTTGAAGAAGCGTGATACCATGCGTGGCCGTCGGCAGGGGACTGTGTGGCGAAACCCGGGCGCCCGTGCAACGCCAGTTTTTTGTTCTCAAGACGGCGCGCCTGGGAGAGAGTCGGCCCATGGCAAACCCCGAATCCAGGCTCGCCGAACTCGGCCTCACGCTTCCCCAGCCGCCCGCCGCCGCCGGCAGCTACGTGCCCACCGTGCGGACCGGCAACCTCCTCTACTGCGCGGGGACGCTCCCCGTGGTCGACGGCAGGCTGACCCATGCGGGCGCCGTGGGGCGCGAGCAGACGGTAGAGAGCGGCGCGAAGGCGGCCGAGGCCTGCGCGCTCACGACGCTCGCCAACGTGAGGGCCGCGCTCGGGTCCCTGGACCGCGTGGCGCGCGTCGTGTTTGTCAGCGGATTCGTGAACGCCGTCGACGGCTTCACCGACAGCCCCGCCGTCATCAACGGGGCGAGCGACCTATTCGTGAAGGTATTCGGCGAGGCCGGCCGCCACGCGAGGGCGGCCGTCGCCGTGAACGGCCTGCCCCGCGGCGCAACCGCCGAGATCCAGGCCGTGATCGAGGTCAGGGACTGATACGGGCCGGACTTAGGCGTCCGGCCCGCAACCCCCTTGGCCTCAGCGCCAGTACCCGCGGATGTAGACCCTGCGGCCGCCGCGGAACTCGTAGCGGGCGCCGATCCAAGCCGCGCCCGGGTGGGGCGGGCGGGCATAGTGGCCGCGGTACCACTGCCAGCGACCGCCGTACCAGTGGTAGTAGCCGCCGATCCAGACAAATCCGGGACCGGGGGCGATGCCGACGGTCTCGTAAATCGGGGCCGGGGGAGCCTCGTCGACGACGACCTCGGCGGGGGGGCCCGGGGGGACGGCCTGCTCATAGACGACCGGGGCGCGCGCCTCGCGAACGACGCAGCCTGGCGTGAGGGCCAGCACCGAGGCGATGGCCGCGGCGCCCGCGGCCGCCCGAAGGAGGCTGGAGCGCGTGTTTTCCGTAAGTGTATTGGTATTCATGGGATGTATTGCTACATACCCAGTGACGCCACGTTCCCCGTTTCGGTTACCCAATATTTTTGGCGAGCACGCGCGCGTTGCGCCCGTTATCGTCATAGAGCTTCAGCCGCGCCTCGGGCAGGATGTCCTTTGAGCTCTCCTCGAACCCGCACACGTTGCTGAAGAACCCGAAGCTCTGGGTCGAGAGGGCGATGATCTTCTTCGCGCCGCGCTCCTTCGCCTGGAGGCATGCGAACTCGACCATTTTCTTCCCGATCCCCCGGTTGTGGTAGAACGGGAGCACGTAGAGGGAGCCGACCTCCGCCGTCTCGGGCTGGTCCGCGTAGAACATGAGGGTCACGCACGCGACCACGGCCTCGTCGACCTCGAACAGGAAGAACTGGTCGATGTTCTTCTCGATCGCCTGCTGCGTGCGGTGGATGAGCTCCTCACGCCTGACGGCGTTGCGGGTGAGGTTGTAGAGGAGCCGCGCGTCCCGGCGCGTCGCCTTGCGGATCTGCTGGTAGTCGTTCCCGTAGACGAGGGACCCGACGCCCTCGTTCGAGAATATCTCGTTGAGGAGGCCGTCGAACACCCTTCCGTCGACGATATGGACCCGCGGCGTGCCGCTCTCGATCGCCCTGACGGCGTAGGTGGCCTTGCTCCGGCTGGACTCGGCGACCTGCTCCGGGTGCTCGGTCATGAGCGTGCGCAGGGCGTCGACCGAGATCTCGTGCCTCACGTCGCCCTCGATCTCGAGGCCGAGGCTCGGCGCCAGGTAGATGATCTTCGTCGCATGGAGGGCCTCGGCCATCTCGGCGGCGAGGAGGTCCGAATTCACCCTGAGCGACTTGCCATCGGGCCCGAACGCCACCGGGGAGATCAGCGGGACCACCTGGCGCTCGATCAGCGCCGTCAGGAGGTCCTTGTCGATCCGGTCGACCTTGCCGGTCAGCTGCTGGTCCACGCCCCTTATGATCCCCACCGGAACCGCGCGGACCGCGTTCGTGATGACGGCCTTGAGCGAGTTGCCCGTCAGGCCCTCGAGGATGAGGTGCGAGACGCGGGAGGAGGCGCGTATGGCGAGGTCGAGAGTGGCCGCGTCCGTGACGCCGGAGCCGTCGCTGTTCGTTATCGGCGTCGCCCGGAGCGCGGAGAGCTCCTGCAGCTGGTGCCCGATCCCGTGGACGAGGACCACCTTGATCCCCAGGCTCCGGAGGACCGCGATGTCGACAAGGAGGTTGCCGAAGTTCTCGTCGGCCACGATCGAGCCGTCGATCGCGATGACGAAGATCTGGCCCTGGAAGCGCGGCACGTACTGGAGGATCCCACGCAGGTCCGTGGGCTTGATTGTCGTCGCCTGCGCGGGCGAGGGCGCGGCGGGGGTCGGCTGACCGTTTCCGTTGGGCATTGGCAGGATCGCGTTCTCAGGCAAGTGGCGCCGTACGTCAAGGGACCTCTCAGGCGGCTGTCCCGGCCGACCCGACCGGCGCGACGCCTTTACCGGATGATCGGATTCCCGGATTCTGCCGGGAAAACCTAGCGCACGCGGAGGTCCCAGGACCGCGACGCGCGCTCCCCCACAAGGGTCACGTGGTAGGTGCCCGGTTTCAGGGACCCGGGCGGCACGTCCAGCAGGGCCGACCCGTCGCGGGTCCGCGCCAGCAGGCCGCCCCCGATGTGCTCAAAGTCGGCGACGATGATGATCTCGCCCTCGCGCTCGTAGAGATGGGCCCCCGAAAGCTGCCGCTTGTTGTCGGCGATCGTGTAGTTGAGGCCGATCGTGTAG
>PMSP01000199.1 GCA_003168315.1 Opitutaceae bacterium | reverse complement strand
CGGAGAACTCGTGCGGGTACCGCTCGACCGCGTTGCGCGGCAGGCCCACCTCGTGCAGCAGGTCGAACACCCGCTCCTGCTGCTGCTGGTGGCTGCCCTGGTGCTGGATGGTGAGCGGCTCGCGGATGATGGCGCTCACGAAGGACGAGGCGGCCGCGTTGGGCCTGCCGGGGCGAACGCACACCGTGGGAAGACGAAGCACCCGGCCGTCGACGAATCCCCTCCTGCTGTAGTCGCAGATCAGGAGTTCCGCCATGGCCTTCTGCGTCCCGTAGGAGGACCGCGGGGCGACCGCCGTCCGGTCGGTGACGACGGCGGGAAGCGGCGGACCGAAGACCGCCAGCGAGCTTGCGAACACGAAACGCGGCCGCCGTCCCATGGACCGGGCGGCCTCGAGGAGGGCGCGCGTTGCGTCCACGTTCACCCGCATGCCGAGGTCAAACTCGGCCTCCGCCTGCCCGCTCACGACGGCCGCGAGGTGATAGATGACGTCAGCGCCCCGGGCGACCGAGGCCGCGGCGCCCGGATCGGACAGGTTCACCTCGCGGGAGACAAGGCGGGGATCATCGCCGGGCGGCGCCGCGGCCGAGACGTCCGCCAGGACGACCTCCTCGACCCCCGCATCCCCGAGCAGGAGGGCGGCAAGGCGGCGCCCCAGGAAACCGCCGCCGCCCGTGATGGCAATTTTCATGTTGGAAGAGGTCCCGCACTGTCGGCCGGGGGTCCCTTTCCTTCAATTCAATTGGACGGCGCAGGGCGCCATTGCCACCGGCCGGCCGATCCGCACGATTCCCCCCCAACCCCACCCCGCCCATGACCGATTGCCGCTACCAAGGACAGAAGGACCTCCTGCGGCGCGTCGCCATCGCCGCCGCGCTGCTCGCGCTCCCGGCGCTGGCGCGGCCAGAGGGGCCCAGGGAGCCCGACCTTGTCCACGAGACCTGGCCCGCGAAGTGGATCAACCTTCCCGGGGCCGACCCGCGAAGCCCGGGGGTCTACCATTTCCGCAAGCGGATCGCCCTCGGCGCGGCGCCCGCCCATTTCGTCATCCGCGTCTCGGCCGACAACCGGTTCATCCTGTTCGTGAACGGCGCGCGGGTCGGCGACGGACCCTCGCGGGGCGACCTGGACCACTGGCGCTACGAGACGTACGACATCGGCGCGCTCCTCACGGCCGGCGACAACTTGATCGCGGCGACTGTCTGGAACTGCGGCGCCCTGGCCCCGATGGCGCAGATGAGCGACCAGACAGGCTTCCTGGTGCAGGGTGAGACCTCGCAGGAGGAGGCGGCTGACACCGACTCGACCTGGGAGGCGAAGAGGGACCCGGGCAGGAGCTTCGCGGCCATCAACCCCTCGGAACTCAACAACTACTATGCGGCGAGCCCGGGCGAGGTCCTGGACGGGGCCCGCTACGACTGGGACTGGGCCGAGTCCGGGGCGGGCTGGGTCCCCGCGGGCACGGTCGGCGCGGGCGAACCCGGCCGCTATGCGAATGCGACGGCCGTCGGAACCGGCTCGGGTCTCAACCGCTGGCTCCTCGCGCCCGACCCGCTGCCCCCGATGGAATTTTCCGAGACGTCGATCGGTAGGATTGTCCGGGTGGAGGGCATTCCCGGCACGGGCAGCCTCCCGGCGACCATCCCGCCGCACACGAAGGCGAGCATCCTCGTCGACCGGGGCGCGATGACGACCGGCTACCCGGAGCTCGTGGTCGGCCAGGGAAAGGGCTCCAGCGTCAGCGTCACCTACTCGGAGGCGCTCGTCGACGCGAAGGGGGAAAAGGGCAACCGCAACGAGATCTCCAACCGCAGGATCACCGGCCTCAGGGACACGGTGATCCCCGACGGCGGGGAGCACCGGTCCTGGTCTCCCCTCTGGTGGCGCGCCTGGCGCTACCTGCAGCTGGACGTCCAGACGGCGGACGAGCCGGTCGCGATCGAGTCGCTCAGGGCCCGGTTCAGCGGCTATCCGTTCGAGGAGCGCGCGACGATCGAGTCCAGCGACCCCGTGCTGGCGAGGCTCTGGGAGGTCGGGACCCGGACCGCGCGGATGAACGCGCATGAGACGTACATGGACTGCGCCTACTGGGAGCAGCTCCAGTACATCGGCGACACCCGCATCCAGGCGCTCATTTCCTACGTTGAGTTCGGGGACGACCGCCTCGCCCGGCAGGCGCTGGCCGCCTACGATGACTCAAGGATCGCCGAGGGACTGAGCCAGAGCCGGTACCCGAGCGCGCTTCCCCAGGTGATCCCGACGTTCTCGCTCCTCTGGGTCGGAATGCTCCATGACATCTGGCTCTACCGACCGGACGATGGTTCCCTGGCGGCATGGGTCCCCCACACGAGGTCCGTCATCGCCTGGTACGCCAGGCATCTGCGGGCGGACGGGCTCCTCGGCCGGATGCCCTGGTGGAATTTCGGCGACTGGACAAAGGACTTCGCCTTCGGCGTCCCGCCCCAGGATGCCGAAGGCGGCTCGGCGCTCCTTTCCCTCGACTACATGGCCGCCCTCGGGGACGCCGCGGACCTCGAGGCCGCCCTCGGGAACGCCGGCACCGCGGACGACTACCGGCAGCGGGCCGCGCGGATCGGGGCGGCCGTCGGCAGCCTGTGCTGGGACGACGCCCACGCCCTCCTGGCCGACACGCCCACGAAGGCGCACTTCAGCGAGCAGACGAACACGCTCGGCGTCCTCCTGGACGTCGTGCCGAAGGAGCGCCAGGCCGCGGTCATGAGGGCGGTCCTTGGACACGCGCCGCCCGCGCCCGTCCCCCCTCCGGGCGAGTTCTCCCCGTCGAGCGTCTACTTCCGATTCTATGTCGCGCGCGCGCTGGACCATGCCGGCATGGCCGACCTCTACCTGGGTTCCCTGGGCCCCTGGAAGGGCATGCTGGACATGGGTCTCTCGACCTTCGCCGAGACGGCCGAGCCGACGCGCTCCGACGACCATGCCTGGAGCGCCCACCCGAACTACGACCTCCTGACGCTCGTGGCCGGCATCCGCCCGTCGTCGCCGGCGTTCCGGACAGTCCTGATCGCGCCGCACCTTGGCGACCTGACCGAGCTCAAGGTCCGGATGCCCCACCCCTCCGGCGACATTGCCGCAAGCTACGCGAGGACCGCCGACTCGTGGGTTTTCGACATCAGCCTGCCGGCCGGGGTGACGGGCATGCTCGAGTGGGGCGGACTGGGCGCCCCCCTGGCCGCGGGCCCGAACCACCTGGTGTTCAGACGCTGAAGATCTCGCCCGGCTCGAAGAACCGCGCGAGCTCGCTCTTCGCGTTCTCAACGCTATCGGAGGCGTGGACGACGTTCATCATCATCTCGGTACCAAAGTCGCCGCGGATCGTCCCCTTCGGGGCCTTGCGCGAGTCCGTGGGCCCGAGGAGGTCCCGCACCTTGCTGACGATCGACTGGCCCTGGAGGGCCATGACGAGGACCGGGCGCGAGCTCATGAACTTCTCGATCTCCGGGTAGAAGGGCTCGTCGGCGACGTGGGCGTAGTGCTCGCGCAGCACTTTAGGCGTCAGCCGCGTCATCTTGCAGGCGATAATGGAAAACCCCGCCCTCTCGAAGCGACCGAGCACGTTGCCGACGTGCCGCTTCTCCATGCAGTCAGGCTTAAATATGATCAGGGTTTTCTCCATAGGAAGGGACGAACATACGCATCGCCTCCCGGATGGAAAGCACGTTTTTGGCGCTCAGGCCTCGGATTTCTCCAAGGCAAGCGCCTGATACAGAGCATCCTCCAAGTTCGGATAGCGGAACGGATAACCGGCCCGCAGGAGCTTGGAGGGGACGACGTGCGCGCT
Organism: Opitutaceae bacterium; assembly: GCA_003168315.1. GTDB lineage: Bacteria > Verrucomicrobiota > Verrucomicrobiia > Opitutales > Opitutaceae > Palsa-1447. The sequence goes on along the minus strand of PMSP01000199.1, from coordinate 289 downwards.
GGCGAGGAGGGCCTCGTCGGCGATCGGCCCGCACATCATCCTGAGGATCACGGGGGGAATGGGCATCGGCAGCTGGTGCCCGAATATCCTACCCAGGGCCCGGGTGAGGCCGGAATTCATGACGGCCGTGGGCGAGACGACGTTGACCGGCCCGCTGAGGCCGTGGTCCCCAAGGGCGTAGCGGATCGCCCCGACGGCGTCCTCCATCTCTATCCAGCTCACCCACTGGCGGCCGGTCCCGAGCGTGCAGCCGAGCCCCGCGCGGTAATAGGGAACGATCCGCTGCAGG
>PMSP01000121.1 GCA_003168315.1 Opitutaceae bacterium | reverse complement strand
GTCGAGGCGGGGTGGGAGGACTTCGAGGTCACGAACGAGGTCTTCTCCAAGAGGATCGAGCCGGGCCTCATCCAGCCGACATTCGTCCTCAACCTGCCGAGGGAGCTCTGCCCGCTGGCGAAGATCAACCGCGAGGACCCGTCGACGCTCGATGTCTTCGAGCTCTGCATCGGCGGGATGGAGATCGCGCCGGCGTATTCCGAGCAGAACGACCCCGACGTCCAGCGCGAGATGTTCGAGAGGCAGGCCGGCGGCGAGCCCCAGAGCGTCGACAACGACTTCCTCTTCGCGCTCGAGCACGGCATGCCCCCGGCTGGCGGCATGGGCGTCGGCATAGACCGTCTCTGCATGCTCCTGACGGGCGCCGAGAGCATCCGGGACGTGATCCTCTTCCCGCAGCTGCGGCCCGCCGAGGCGAAGCCCGCGGACGGGGCCTGAACCCGTGCCCTGGTACATCCACCTCGCGCTGCGCCAGCTTTTCCCGACCGGCCGGCGGTTCCCGTTCTTCACCGTGATCTCGACCCTCGGGGTCACGCTTGGGGTCGCGCTCCTCATCATCGTCATGGGGGTCATGGGCGGCTTCGCCTACGAGATCCGCCACAAGATCGTCGACACCGAGGGCGACGTGCAGGTCAAGGCGCGCGGGTGGATCCAGGACTACCCGTCGGTCGTGAAGCGCGTCGAGTCGGTGCCCGGAGTCGCCGCGGCCACCCCCTACGCCCTCGACAACGTCATGATCAAGTTCGGCTCGAAGAGCGCCTACCCCGTGCTCCGCGGCCTCGATCTCGCGAGCGTCGAGAGCGTGACGCCCCTCAACAGCTACATGGTGGTCGGCACCCTGGACGACCTGGACGACGACTCGATCATCCTCTCCGCCCAGCTCGCGCAGTCCATCGGGGCGAACGTCGGCGACACGATCGAGGTCTACTCGACCCTCATCATCCAGAAGTTCAGCGAGGACGCGGTCTTCCTTCCGAGGCAGGTCAAGATCGTGGGGATCCTCGAGATCGGCCACCAGCAGCTGGACAGCAGCACGGTCTACGGGACCCTCCGCCTTGCCCAGGACCTCTACGGCCTCGGGTCGACGGTCCACGGGATCAACGTGCGCCTCAGCCCCGGCGTGAACGAGGACGACGCGGCCGCCCGGATAAACGCGGTCCTTCCCGAGGACATCCGGGCGTTCTCCTGGGAGGACAGCTTCTCCGACTTCCTCTGGGTCCTGAACCTGGAGCGCAACATGATCTTCTTCCTCCTCCTCTTCATCGTGATCGTGGCGGCGTTCTCCGTCATGAGCTCGCTCCTCATCTCCGTCGTGCGCAAGACCCGCGAGATCGGCCTCCTCGGCGCCCTAGGGGGGAAGCCGCTGGAGGTGGCCGCCTGCTTCTGCGCCCAGGGGCTCCTCATCGGGATCCTCGGGACCGGGGCGGGCCTCGCCCTCGGCTTCACGGCCCTCGCGTTCCGCAACGACGTCGTCCTCTGGATCACGCGGGTCACCCAGCGCCAGGAGGTCATGCGCCGCTTCTACCAGTTCAGCGAGCTGCCCTCGCACACCACCGGCTCGACCGTCGCCTTGATCGTCGTGATGACGATCGTGATCTCGACCCTGGCGGGCCTCCTGCCGGCCTGGAAGGCCGCCCGCCTCAAACCCGTGGAGGCCCTCCGCAGTGAGTGAGCCCGTCCTGAGCGCCCGGGGCCTGCGGAAGAGCTTCGCGAGCGGGGACGCGACGCTCGAGGTCCTGCGCGGCGTCGACCTGGACGTCGCCGCCGGGGAGAGCGTCAGCATCCGCGGCGAGTCGGGATCGGGGAAGTCGACGCTCCTCAACCTCCTGGCGGGGCTCGACGCCCCGGATTCCGGGACCGTCCTCTGGGACGGGTCCGCCGACACCGGGGCGGGGCGCCGGGCGTCGTACCTCGGCATGGTCTTCCAGTCCTTCTACCTCGTGCCCGAGCTGGACGCGTGCGCCAACGTGCTCCTCGCCCGCCGCATCCAGGGCCGGATCGACGCCGCCGCCCGCAAGCGGGCGCGCGACCTCCTGGCCGACGTCGGGCTCGGCGACCGCGCCCACCACCTGCCGGCGCACCTCTCGGGGGGCGAGCGCCAGCGGGTCGCCCTCGCCCGGGCCCTCATGAACAACCCGAGGCTGATCGTCGCCGACGAGCCCACCGGCAANNGCCCCCGCGCGGGGCAACTGCCGCGCGCTGTCCGGCGGCCAGCGCCAGCGGGTCGCGATCGCGCGCGCGCTGGCCAACGACCCGCTCGTGGTGCTGGCCGACGAGCCCACCGGCAACCTGGACGAGCGAACCGGGGACGGCGTCGTCGACCTCCTCCTCGGCCTCTGCGGCTCCGCGAACACGGCCGTGATCCTCGTCACCCACAACGCGGCGTATGCGGCGAAGACCCGGCGGAGCCTGCTGCTGGCCGCCGGGACGCTCGCCGCCAGCTAGCGGGCGCAAGGGTTTGTGGCTCGCCCCGTGATCAGCCACTAGGTAACGATCTGCGCCATGCCCGCCCCCAAAATCCGCTGCGGCGTCGCCGGAGTAGGCTCCCTGGGCCAGCACCACGCCCGCATCTACGCGTCGCTGCCGGGCGCCGAGCTGGCGGGGGTATTCGACACCTCCGACCCGCGCGCGACCGAGATAAGCGCCAGGCTCGGCTGCAGGAAATTCGCATCGTTGGACGAGCTCGGCGCGGCGTGCGACGCCGTCTCCGTCGTCGTCCCGACCGACCTTCATGAAAAGGTGGCGCTCCTCCTCCTCGCGCGCGGCTGCCACCTCCTGATCGAGAAGCCGATCTGCGCCTCCCTGGACGAGGCCGAGCGCGTGCTGGCGGCGGCCCAGGCGAGGAAGTGCCTCGTCCAGGTGGGCCACGTCGAGCACTTCAACCCCGTCATGACCTTCCTCGAGAAGGAGGCGAGCCGGCCGCAGTACATCACGGCCGAGCGGCTCGCCCCCTACCAGGTCCGGGGCACCGAGGTCGGGGTCGTCCTGGACCTCATGATCCACGACATCGGGATCGTCCTCGCGCTCGTCAAGTCGCCGATCGCGAAGATGGACAGCGTCGGGATAAGCGTCCTCTCGAAGACGGAGGACATCGCCAACTCGCGCATCGAGTTCGAGAACGGCTGCGTCGCGAACCTGAGCGCGAGCCGGATGAGCCTGAAGAAGGCGCGCGAGATCCGCATCTTCCAGGACAACGCGTACCTCTCCCTCGACTTCATGAACCAGTCGGGCCACCTGGTCCGCAAGAGCGACATCATCGCGTTCGGCCTCAAGATGAAGATCGGCCTCGTCAAGGCCGGAGACGCGAGCTCCGTCCCCGTCCACCAGATCCCGATCGAGAAGGGCGAGCCGCTGGCCCTCGAGCTGGCGCACTTCGTCGAGAGCGTGGCCCGCTCGAGGCAGCCCAAGGTCGGTGCCGCGCTCGGCAAGAGCGCCCTCGAGGTCGCGATCGCGATCACGGAGGAGATCCGCCGGAAGAAATGACGGGCGCCTCCCCCTTCCGGCTTCCCCCGCCGCGGGGCGGCGCCCCCGACCTGCTCGTGATCGCCGGGGAGCACTCCGGCGACCAGCACGCGGGGAGGCTCGTCTGCGGCCTCCTCAGGCGCCGGCCCGGGCTGCGCGTGGCGGCCCTCGGGGGGCCGCGTCTCGCCGCGGCCGGGGCGGAGCTCCTCCACGACCGGACGGGCGTCTCCGTGGTCGGCCTCCTCGAGGCGGCCAAGAAATTCCCGTACTTCCGGGCGCTGATCGCCGAGACGGTCCGCTGGGTCGGCGAGCACCGCCCGAGGGCGGTGTGCTTCGTCGACAACTCGGGCGTCAACCTGCGGATCGCCGAGGCCCTGCGCCTGCGCGGCGTGAGCGCGAAGGGCGGGGGAGCCGTCCGGACCCTCTATTACATCAGCCCGCAGATATGGGCCTCGCGCGCCGACCGTCGTTTCGAGATGGCGCGCAACCTGGACGCGCTTGCCGTCATCTTCCCCTTCGAGGTCGCGTGCTACGCTGACACGGGCCTGCCGGTGGACTTTGTCGGGCACCCATTCCTGGCGCCGGACTACGCCCCCCCCGTGAGCCTCGATCCCGCCGGGCCGGTCCTGCTTCTCCCGGGAAGCCGGCCGAAGGCCGTCGGGCTCATCATCCCCGCCCTCCTGGGCGGCTACCGGAAGTTCCGGGGCGGCAGCCGCAGCCGCGGGGCCGTGATCCTCTACCCGAGCGCCGCGATCCGCGCGCAGCTCGAGGCGATCGACCTGCCCGCCGGGGTCGTCCTTAAGCAGGCCGGCAGCCCCGCGGCCGCCGCGGCGGTCCTCACGAGCAGCGGGACGATGTCGATGCACTGCGCCCTGGCCGGGATACCCGGCGCCATCGCCTACCGGACCGACGCCCTCACCTACCTGATGGCGCGCCTGATCGTGCGCGTCCCCTACCTGGGGATCGCCAACATCCTCCTCGGGCAGCCGATGTATCCCGAGTACATCCAGGGCGCGGCGACGCCCTCCGCGCTCGCGGCCGAGCTCGCCGCCTGCGTCGACGACCCCGCCCGCCAGGCGCGCACCGCCGGGCAGTCGGCCGAGCTGCGCTCGATGCTCGCCAACCCCGCGGGCCTCACCGAGGCCGACTGGCTGTCCCGGAACCTGCCCTAGGACCCGCGTCAGGGGGCGGCGGCGTGGCCGGCGGCGCCCGGGGTCCGGCCGCCGGACTCGGGCCCGCGTCCCGAACCCGACGCCAGGTACGGCTGCACGTGGCTCCAGAGCCCGTCGGCCCGGTGGGCGAGGATCGCCCTGCAGCGGGCGATCTCCGCCTCGCGGGCCGTCCGGTTCGCCTCGGCGATCTTCGCCAGGTCATCGAGATTATAGAGGAAGACGTTCTGGAGGTCGGCCGCGGAGGACTCGACGTCCCTCGGGAGCGCCAGGTCGATGACGAGGAGGGGCCGGGCGGGCCGCTTCCTCATCGCCTTCCCGATCGCGGACGCCGAGAGGACCGCCGTCGGGGACGCCGTCGAGCAGACGACGATGTCAAAGTCGGCCAGGCGGGAGTCGCGCTCCTCGAAGTGGACGATGCCCGCGCCGAGCCCGGTCGCCACCTGCGCGGCGCGCTCCTGCCGCCGGCCGGCTACCGCCAGGTCGGCCGCCCCGCGGCTCTTGAACGCGCGCGCGGTGCCCTCGCCGATCTCGCCGGTGCCGAGGATCAGGACCTTCGCGGCCGCCAGGCTCCCGAAGATGTTCGAGGCGAGCTCGACGGCGACATTGGCCACGCTCACCGTCCCCGAGGATATCCCCGTGTGGGTCCGCACGTGCTTCGCGGCCTGGAAGGCCTTCTGGAAGACGCGGTTCAGGACGGCGCCGGCGGTGCCGGACGCCTGCGCCGCGGCGTACGCCTCCTTCACCTGGCCGAAGATCTCGTTCTCGCCGAGAAGCTGGGAATCAAGGCCGCTCGCGACCTCGAAGAGGTGCAGGGCCGCGTCGCGGCCGGTCAGCCGGATCCGGATCCTCTCAAATTCCGCGACGTCGAACCTCTGGCGCGCGCAGTACGCCGCCTGGACCGAGTCCGCGGCCGAGAGGTCGGACGCGACCCCGTAGAACTCGACCCGGTTGCAGGTGCTGAGAACCGCGAGCTCCCTCAAGGCGGCCACCGGGGACAGGTCCTTGCGGATGTCGCCCTCCGAGGCGAGGACCAGCCTCTCGCGGACCTCGAGCGGCGCATTGTGGTGCGTCGCCCCGATCACAAACAGGCACGCCTCGCTCATGGCGCGCCCCTCTCGGAGGCCTGGACGGTCTCGGGGTGCCTGCTGTCGTCCACCGGGATGAGGGAGAGCAGGGCCGCCGCGAAGAGGGCGAGGCAGGTCCAGGCAAAGCGCCTGGCCAGCAGGCGCCCGATGGCCCTCAGGCCGAGTGCCAGGGCCGCCGCGGCCCAGACGGCGATGGTCGCGGCGAGCTTCGCGTGCCCCACGGTCGCCGTGTCCCGGGACCAGTAGACCGACCCGAAGGCGAGCGCGAGGGTCAGGAGCGCGACGCCGGTGCCGAGCAGCCGGAACTCGATGTGGTCCAGGTCGAGGATCGAGGGGAGGAAGGAGAACCAGCCCCCGAGGTGCTTCGACTTGAGCGAGAAGTGGCGCAGGAGGAAGAGCGCCGACGTCAGCGCCGTCAGCCCGAAGACCCCGTAGCTGAAGATGGCCAGGGCGGCATGCAGCTCGATCCAGGGATTTCCGCCGAATATGTGCGCGCGCCGGATCGCGTCCCACGCCGGTATCGACAGCGAGACGAGGGTCAGCGCGGCGCCGAGGCACGACGTGAAGTACCCGAGGACGCTCGAGCGGAACGTGACCCCCACGACGAGGTAGAGCGTGATCGCCGACCATGCCGTGAACTGGAAGATCTCGAAGCGGTTGCCGAGCGGGCAGCCCCCGGTCGCATGCCCGCGTACGCCGAGGCCCACGAACTGGAGCAGGTAGCCGGCCAGGATGGCGCCGTAGATCAGGACGCCCGAGGCCCGCTGGCCGCGAAGGAGGGAGACCGTGCCCATGAGGAGGCCCAGGGTGTAGAAGCCCGCGGCGCACCAAAGCCACTGCCGGTCGGTCAGGTCTGCGAACATGGAGGGGAGACGCTGCCTCAACCCGGGCGTCCGGGCAAGCCTACGGGTGGGCCGGGGGGGCCCACGCGGCCAGGAAGGCGAGGATCTTCGCCGGGCTGTGCCCCTCGCCGTCCTCAAGCTCCCCTGAATCCTTCGTCGTCAACTGCTTGCCATCCGCAGCCAGCACCACGAGGACGGGGATCCCATGCTCGATCGGGTTGCCGTACCTGGCGACGACGTCGGCGTTTCGCTGCTCGCCCTTGCGCGCATTGACGTCGATGTCCACGACGACGAACCCCCGGTCGAGGGCCTGGGCGATCTCGGGATTGGCCTCAAAGGTCGAGTGCAGCCGGTGGCACCAGATGCACCAGTTCGCCCCGAAGACGAGGAGGACCCGCTTGTGCTCCGCGGCCGCCGTGATGATCGCCGCGGAGACCTGGGCCGAGCCGTCGGCGTGGACGTCATAGATGTCCGGCCCCATCTTCGGGTATTCCGGGTCGGCCCGCAGGCCCTGGGCCGGCACGAGGCTGAGCGCGGCCAGGGCCAGTGACAGGTGCAGGATACGGGGCTTCAGTGTCATCCCCCCAAGATTCCCCAATAGCCCGCTGCCGCAAGGGCGATTCCCCGAACAAGGGGATCCTACCGCAGGCGCCGCCAGGCCGCGATGAACATCCCATTCGCGTCGAGGTCCTGCGGCAGGAGGGTGACCCGGGACTCCCCCTTGCCAATCGCGAGGGGGGCGGGCTCAAAGTCGGGATGCGCCGCCTGGAAGCCGTCGGCGACCGCGGCGGTCTCGCTCCCCGTCAGCGTGCACACCGAATACACGAGGCGTCCCCCGGGTTTGACGGACGCGGATGCCCGGGCGAGGAGCCCGGCCTGGACCACGCCCAGCTCCCTCACGTCGGCGATCGAGGTCGTCCAGCGCGCGTGGGGATTGCGCTGCCAGGTGCCGACCCCGCTGCACGGGGCGTCGACCAGCACCCCGTCGCACTTCGTCCTGAACGGCGCGGAGCCGGCCCCTGTCCACACCGCCGGGCGGTAGTTGAACATCCCGGCGCGCGCGGCCCTGCGCTTCAGGAGGGCAAGCCTGCGGACGGACCTGTCCGTGGCCCAGACGAGGCCCTTGTTCCCCATGAGGTCCGAGAGGTGGAGGGCCTTCCCGCCCTCGCCGGCGCAGGCGTCCCACCACGTCTCGCCGGGCGCCGGGGCGCACGCGAGCCCCACGAGCTGCGAGGACAGGTCCTGGATCTCGAACGCGCCCGACTGGAAGCCCGGCGACTTGTGGAGGTCGGCCGTCCCCCTGTACCGCAGGGCCGCGAGGCCCGCCGCCGGCGACAGCCACCCGGGAAGGACGGGCGCCTCGGCCGAGCCCAGGGCGCGGCCGACCTCTTCCGCGGCGCCGGACTTCGCCCTGATCCAGAGCGGGGGCTCCCTCTGGAGCTGGCGCAGGTAGGCCGCGGGCAGTTCCATCTCGCCCGCGAGCCATCCCGGGACGGCTCGCGCGGCGAGCGCCTCGACCTTGAAGAACGAGGGGTCGCGGTCGAAGCGGGACTGGAGCTCGGCGGCCTGGGTGACCCGCTTCTGCGCCGAGTTGGCCGGCTCGAGCCAGTTGAGCCAGCGGTAATAGCTGAACACGGCGCGGCTGACCGAGCGCCTGCCGACGGCGCCGAGCGTGCGGTTGCCCGCCAGGTATTCCCGGAGGGCGGCTGCGGCGGGACCCCCGGGGCGGACCGAGCCGATGACGCGGGCCGCGTGGATTTCTAGCGTTTCGCCCATCTCGCTTCCGGCTTCAGCTCAAGCGGCCGGGTCTCGATCCTGACCCCCGCGATCGAGGGGTGGCCCCGGAGCTCCTGGAATGCCGGGGCGCCCAGTCGCCAGGAAAGCGCCGCGCTCGCCTCCGCCACCGGGGCGACGCCGCCCCCGACCAAGACCGCAAACTCCATCCGCGTGTCGCCCGGGCCGGCGACGACCGTCTCCCGGAGCCTCCTCAGGAAGGGCTCGAGCTCGGGGCTTTCCGGCCTGATGAGCCACGTCACCTTCCGCACGGCCCGCGCCACCGCGAGGTCCAGGGGGTAGCACTCCTTCACGTTCACGCGCGGGCCGTCGGCCCCGCGGATGATGTTGCCAAGGACGAGGACCGGCGCGTTCTCGGCGAGGACCGAGCCATAGCCCGCGAAGGCGTCGGCGAACATGTTGAGGGAGACGGTCGCCTTCCGGGTCGCGAGCGTGAAGGCGACCCAAGGCCGGTTGTCCTTCTTCGCGTACTTCTTGACCAGGTTGCCGGCGATCCCGCACAGCCGGAACTCCCCCCTATCGGGGAGCCCGGAGAGCTCCTCCGCGGGCGCCGTGTCGATCGCCTGCCAGAGGCCCTCGTAGCTGTTCATCGGGTGGCCGGACACGTAGAAGCCGAGGAGCTCCTTCTCGAACGTGAGGCGCTCGTGGGCGCTGAAGTCGGGCTGCGGGGCCTCGCTCGCGCTGTGCGAGCCATTCCGAGCCCCGGCCGGCTTCGCGAACGACCCGAGGAAGTTGTCCTGGCCCGCGGCCCTGTCCCGGGCCTGCGCGGAGCTGGACGCGATGGCCGCGTCGATCCGCTCGAAGAGGTGCCGGCGGCCCTCCCTCCCGAACTCGAACGCCCCCGTCTTCACCAGGTGCTCGAGGACGCGCTTGTTGACCGCCCGGCCGTCCACCCGCGCCGCGAAGTCGTCGAAGTCCGCGAACGGGCCGTTCGCCTCGCGCTCGGCGATGATCCGCTGCGCGGCGAGCTCCCCGACGCCCTTGATCCCCGCGAGCCCGAAGCGGATTTTGCCGCCGACCGGCGTGAACATCTCCCGCGACTCGTTCACGTCGGGGCCGAGGACGCCGAGGCCCATCGACTCGCATTCCGCCACGAAGTGCGCGACCTTGTCCGAGTTGCCGAGCTCCGAGCTCAGCATGGCGGCCATGAACTCCACCGGGTAGTTCGCCTTCAGGAAGGCCGTCTGGTAGCTGAGGAGCGCGTAGGCGGCGGAATGGGACTTGTTGAACCCATAGCCCGCGAACTTGTTCAGGATGTCGAAGATGGCGTCCGAGGTCTTCTCGTCGATCCCATGGAGCCTCTTCGCCCCGGCGACGAACTTGCCCCGCTCCGCCGCCATCGCGACCGGGTCCTTCTTTCCCATCGCCCGCCGCAGCATGTCCGCCCCCCCGAGGGAGTAGCCGGCGATGATCTTCGCCGCCTCCATGACCTGCTCCTGGTACACCATGACGCCGTAGGTCTCGCTGCAGACGTCTTCCAGGAGCTTGTGCGGGTACCGAACCGTGCTCGGGTCCTTCTTTCCCCGGATGTAGTCCGGGATCCAGTCCATCGGGCCCGGCCGGTAGAGGGCGATGAGGGCGATGATCTCGTCTATGGACGAGAGCTGGAGCTGCCGGCAGAGGTTCTGCATCCCCCCGGACTCCAGCTGGAAGACGCCGGTCGTCCTCCCCGTGTTGAGGAGGGCGAAGGTCCGGGTGTCGTCGATCGGGACCTTCTCGATGTCGAACGCCGGGTTCGCCGAGCGCCGGATGTTGTCCACCGCGTCCGCGATCACGGTCAGGGTCTTAAGCCCCAGGAAGTCCATCTTCAGGAGGCCCAGCTTGCCGACCGCGTTCATGTCGAACTGGACCGTCACATCGCCCTCCTGGAGGGTCAGGGGCACGAACTCCTCGAGGGGCCTGTCGGTGATGATGATCCCGGCCGCGTGCTTGCCGGTGTTCCTGACCATTCCCTCCAGTACCTTCGCCTGCTCGAAGATCTTCCTCACGGCCGGGTTCCTCGCCACCTCGTCCCGGAGCTCCGCGGACTTGGCGACCGCCTGATCAAGCGTGATGTTGAGCTCGTCCGGGATCATCTTCGCCAGCCGGTCCGCCTCCGCGTAGGGCAGGTTGTGGACCCGCGAGACGTCGCGGATCACCATCTTCGCCCCCATCGTCCCGTAGGTCACGATGTTGGCGACGCACGCGTCCCCGTACTTGCGGCGCACGTAGTCGATCACCTCGCCCCGGCGCCTCATGCAGAAGTCGATGTCGAAGTCGGGAGGGGAGACCCGCTCGGGGTTCAGGAACCTCTCGAAGAGGAGCTTGAAGCGCAGCGGGTCCAGGTTCGTGATCCCGAGCACGTAGGCGACGAGGCAGCCAGCGCCGGAGCCGCGGCCGGGCCCGACCGGGATCCCCTGCTTCCTCGCCCAGTCGATGAAGTCCCAGACGACGAGGAAGTAGTCGAGGAACCCGGTCGAGGCGATGACGCCGAGCTCGAAGTCCAGCCGGTCCACGAGGACACGCGTGAGCGCGGGATCGGCCGCCCCGCCCGGCGCCCCGTAGTCGACGCCGTACCTCGCCTTGAGCCCCGCGACGCAGAGCCGCTTAAGGAACCCGACCCCGTCCGTCGCGATCTCGGGCGGGAGCGGGTACTTCGGGTAGCGCTCGCTGCCCTTGGGGAAGGGGATCGTGAGGTCGCACATCTCCGCGACGGCCTCCGTGTTGAGGACCGACTCCGGAACCTCGATGAACAGCCGCTCCATCTCGGCCCGGGACTTCAGGTAGAACTGCTGCCCCTCGAACCGCATCCGCTTCTCGTCCTCGATCTTCGAGCCGGTCTGTATGCAGAGCATGGCGTCATGCGATCCGGCGTCCGACGCATGGACGTAGTGGACGTCGTTCGAGCACACGACCTTGAGCCCGAACTCCTGGGCGAGCTTGAGGAGCCCCGGGATGATCTTCCTCTGCTCGGCGATGCCGTGGTCCTGGATCTCGACGAAGTAGTTCTCGCGCCCGAAGATGTCGACGAAGCGCGCGGTGGCCTTCCTGGCATCCTCCCACCTGTCGTGGAGCAGGTGCTGGGGCACGAGCGAGGCGAGGCATCCCGTGAACCCGATCAGGCCGTTCGCGTGGCGGGCGAGCGTTTCCAGGTCCGTCCGGGGCTTGTAATAGAAGCCCTTCAGGTGGGCGTCGCTCACGAGCTTCAGGAGGTTCTGGTACCCCTCTATGTTGCGGGCGAGCAGGCCCAGGTGGAAAATGCTCCGGCCCTCGTCGCTCCGGCCCTGCTTTTCCAGGCGGGAGCCCTCCGAGAGGTACAATTCGCACCCGATGAGGGGCTTTATGCCCCTTTCCTTGGCGGATGTGTAGAAGTCAATGGCGCCAAACAGGTTGCCATGGTCGGTCAGGGCGAGCGCGCTCATGCCGAGCTGCCCGGCCCTCTCGGTCAGCTGCTCGATCCTGCAGGCGCCGTCCAGGAGGCTGTAGTCCGAATGGACATGAAGATGGACGAAATTCTTGTCTGCTGGGGGCACGCGTCGGTTAACCAAGATCAGGCCCCCGGATGCGCAAGCCGGAAGAGCGGAATCCGCCCTCACCCGCCCCTTTTAACCGTTGACGGAGGCGCCCGCGCGTGGCCTATTAGCCGGCTTTTCCTCTCAAGACAGCCCATGTCCATCGAAATCAAGATACGCAAGAACGAGCCCATCGACCGTGCGCTTCGCCGCATGAAGAAGAAGCTCGACCGCGAAAATATCATCAAAGGCACGCGCGCGAAGCGCTACTACGAGAAGCCCTGCGAGAAGCGCCGCCGCAAGGATAAGGTCATGGCCTTCACCGCGATGCTGCGCCGCAGGTACGACAGCTGAGGCCGCCCGGGCCGTCACTTCAAGCCGCGTTCCGACCCCGCTCGGACGCGGTTTTTTCGTGCAAATCGGTCCGCTTCTTTGATCGTGGGACGCTGTGACTCCCGCTCCCGCGCTATCGACCAGCTGGTGTT
>PMSP01000373.1 GCA_003168315.1 Opitutaceae bacterium | reverse complement strand
ATGAATGCCGCGATCGCCGAGCACCCCGGCCAGTTCGAATTCGTCCTTATCTATCAGAAGGCGAGGATCCTGGCGGCCAGGGGCGACAAGGACGGGGCGCTCGCTGCGGCCACGCAGTCGAGGGACATGGCCGCGAAGTCCGACGAGCCGGCCAGGAGCGAATACCTCCGCCTGAACGACGCCCTCATCGCCACCCTGAAGTGACAGGCGCCTTCCTTCCCGTCGCCGGCCGGGGCCTGCCACGGCCGCTGCTGGCCCTCGCGCTTGCGGCCCTGGCGGGCATGGGCCCGAGGCCCTGCCTGGGCGCGTCGGCCGCCCCGGACCCCGCCCAGGCTCCCGCCGTGATCGCGCGTGACCTTCAAGAGTTCAGGACTTTCGGGAGCGTCCTCTACGTGGCCGCGCATCCCGACGACGAGAACACGCAGCTGATCACCTACCTGTCGCGGGGGCGCGACTACCGGACCGCCTACCTCTCCCTGACGCGCGGCGACGGCGGCCAGAACCTCCTCGGCCCCGAGTTCGGCGACCTCCTCGGGGTCATCCGGACCCAGGAGCTCCTGGCGGCGCGGCGCGTCGACGGGGGCCGGCAGTTCTTGAGCCGCGCGCGGGACTTCGGGTACTCGAAGGACTTTCGCCAGACCCTCACCAAGTGGGATCACCAGCAGGTGCTCTCCGACATCGTCCGCGTCATCCGCACGTTCCGCCCCGACGTCATCATCACCCGCTTTCCCCCCGAGCCCAGCGGGACCCACGGCCACCACACCGCGTCCTCGGCGCTGGCGATCGAGGCGTTCCGCCTCGCCGGCGACCCGAAGGCGTTCCCGGAGCAGCTCGACAGGCTGACCCCGTGGCAGCCCACGCGGATCGTCTGGAACGGCTACGGCCCGGGACGCGGCGGCTCGGACGAGGCCTCGCCGGATGTGCTGCATGTCGCCATAGACGGCACCGACCCGGTGACGGGCGCCTCGTTCGCGGCCCTCGCGGCGCGCAGCCGATCGATGCACCGGACGCAGGGCTTCGCGAACTTCTCGGTGGCGGCGGCCGGCAGCGGGCCCCGCGTCGAGTCCTTCAAGGTGCTGGATGGGGCGCCCGCGGCCCGGGACTTCATGGACGGGGTCGACACCACCTGGGCCCGCGTGGCCGGGGGGGCGGTGATCGCCCGCCTTGCCGACGCGGCCGTCGCCCACTTTGACGCCGGCAACCCCGCGGCCAGCGTGCCGGCGCTCCTTGAGCTCAAGCGGGGCCTCGCGGGGCTTCCCGCCGAGCCCGTCATCGACGAGAAGCGCCGGGACCTAGACCGGATCCTCCAGGCGTGCCTCGGCCTCTCGGTCGGGACGACGGTTTCCCGCCCCGAGGTCGTCCCCGGCGAGGCGTTCACGCTCACCCACACGGCGATCATCCGCTCGGGAGTCCCCGTGACATGGGTCGGCGTGCGCTATCCCGGCGTCGGCCGCGAGATCAGGCACCGGGAGCCCCTGATCCCGGGCCAGGCATCGACGCGCACGGCGACGCGCACCCTCCCTCTGGGAACGCCGGTCAGCCAGCCCTACTGGCTGCGGGAGGAGGGCACCGCCGGCATGTTCCGGGTGGCCGATCCGTCTCTGATCGGGCTCCCGGAGAACCCGCCCCCGATTTCCGTCGAGGACGTGTTCAAGGTGGGGGACCAGGAGCTCGTGGTGAGCGACGAGGCGGTGTACCTGGCCACCGATGCGTCCGGGGCCGAGGTCCGGCGCCGCCCGGACGTCATTCCCCCCGTCTCGCTGAGCTTCGCTTCCGACGTGACTCTCTTCGCCCCCGGCTCCGCCCGCGAGGTGAACGTCGAGGTCGTCTCCTCGCGCGCCGACGCGGCCGGGTCGCTGCGGCTTGAGGCGCCGGAAGGATGGGGGATAGCGCCGGCTAGCCGCCCCTTCAGCCTGGCGGCCCCGGGCGACACGGCGCGGTTCTCGTTCACGGTGACGGCTCCCGCCCAGCCCTCGAGCGCCGCCATCGCCGCCCGGGCCGAGATCGGCGGCGCGCATTTCGGCACGGGGCGGATCGTGATCTCCTATCCCCACATCCCGCGCGAGCTCCTGCAGCCGCCGGCCCACCTGAAGGCGGTCTGCCTCGATCTTTCGGTCCGCGGCCGCAGCGTCGGCTACCTTCCGGGCGCCGGCGACAGCACGGCGACGAGTCTCGGGCAGATGGGATACGCCGTCACGCAGCTGAAGGGCGCCGACCTGACGGCGGACGGCCTCAGGGGACTGGACGCCGTGGTGATCGGGGTCCGGGCGTTCAACACGAGGACCGACCTGGCGGCAGGCCTCCCCGCCCTCTTCGCCTACGTCGAGGCCGGCGGCACGCTCGTCGAGCAGTACAACACCCCGAACGGGCTGCAGACGCAGCAGCTGGCGCCGTACGCGCTCAAGCTTTCCCGCGACCTGCCGCGCTACAGGGTGACGGACGAGAACTCGGCCGTCACACTCCTCGTTCCGGACCATCCGGCGTTCACCGTGCCGAACCGCATCGGGCCGGCGGATTTCGGCGGCTGGGTGCAGGAGCGCGGCCTCGACTTCGCCAGCGAATGGGACGCGGACCACTTGGTCCCCCTCCTTGAGTGCAGCGACGCGGGCGAGGCGCCGCTGAGGGGCGGCCTCCTCGTCGCCCGCTACGGCCGGGGATATTTCGTCTACACGGGGCTCTCGTTCTTTCGGCAGCTCCCGGCCGGGGTGCCCGGCGCCTACCGGCTTTTCGCGAACCTGGTCTCCCTGAGAAAATGAAGGAGCCGCCGGACGACAAGGAAACCGGGCTTCCGGGGCTTCGCAGCTGGGGCCGGGTCTACTGGGTCGTCCTCGGGATCATGGCGGCGTGGATCGTCCTCCTGACCGCCCTCACGCGCCTCTACTCGTGAACTGGATCGACTACCTCATACTGGTCGGCTCCCTGCTGGGCATCGCGGCCTACGCCATCTGGAGCACGCGGGGCCGGCACGACCTGAGGAGCTACCTCAAGGGGTCGGGGGAGACGAAATGGCTGACGATCGGGCTCTCGGTGATGGCGACGCAGGCGAGCGCGATCACCTTCCTCTCGACGCCGGGACAGGGCTACGAGAGCGGGCTCGGCTTCGTCCAGAACTACTTCGGCGCGCCGGTCGCGCTCATCATCATCGCCGCGGTCTTCCTTCCCATCTACCGGCGGCTCAAGGTGTACACCGCCTACGAATACCTCGGCCACAGGTTCGACCCGAAGACGCGGCTCCTCGGGGCGGGGCTTTTCCTGGTGCAGCGGGGCCTCGGCGCCGGGATAACGATCTATGCCCCGGCCATCGTCCTCTCGACCGTGATGGGCTGGCGGCTGGACGTCACGATCGTCTGCAGCGGCCTACTGGTCGTCCTCTACACGGTCCTCGGGGGCTGCGACGCCGTCAGCCTGACGCAGAAGTACCAGATCGGCGTGATCTTCGCCGGCATGCTCGCGGCGTTCATTGTCCTTTTGGCCCGGCTTCCCGCCGGCCTCACCTTCACCGACTCCCTCGCGCTCGCGGGCGGCTTCCACCGGGTGAACGCGGTCGACTTCTCCCTTAACCCCGACCGGCGCTACACGATCTGGACCGGCATGCTGGGGGGCTTGTTCCTCGCCCTCTCGTACTTCGGGACCGACCAGTCGCAGGTCCAGAGGTACCTCTGCGGCGCGTCGCTCCGCGAGAGCCGGCTCGGCCTCATGTTCAACGCCGTGTTCAAGATCCCGATGCAGTTCTTCATCCTTCTCCTCGGGGTCCTGATCTTCGTCTTCTACCAGTTCGAGCGGCCTCCGGTCTACTTCAACAGGTCGGCCTGGGACTACCAGGCCGCGCACGGCTCCGGCGGGCGGCTGCGCGCGCTGGAGGCGGATTTCAACGAGGCCCACGCTGCGGAGAGGACGGACCTCCGGTCGTGGCTCGAGGCGCGGCACGCGGGCAACGCCGCCGCCGAGTCGGCGGCCCGCGGGGCCGCCGCGGCCGCGCACGAGAGGGTCGAGGCGGCCCGGGCCGAGACCGGGAAGGTCCTTCGGGCGGCGAACCCGAGGACCACGGCGAACGACGACGACTACGTCTTCATCACCTTCATCCTGGACCACCTTCCCCACGGGCTCATCGGGCTCCTCGTGACGGCCTTCTTCGCCGCGGCATTGTCCTCCAAGGCGGGCGAGCTGAACGCGCTCGGATCGACCACAACGGTCGACATCTACCGGCACATCGTGAAACGGGAGGCGTCCGACGCCCACTACGTGGCCGCCTCGAAATGGTTCACGGCCCTCTGGGGGCTCGTCGCGATCGCCTTCGCCCTGTTCGCGAACCTGGCCGAGAACCTGATCCAGGCGGTCAACATCCTCGGCTCCATATTCTACGGGGTCGTCCTCGGGCTCTTCCTCGTCGCCTTCTTCCTCAGGCGGATCGGGGGGACGGCGGTGTTCTGGAGGGCGCTGGCCGCGCAGGCGCTCGTCTTCGCGCTCTATTCCGCGCTCCCCATCTCCTACCTCTGGTACAACGTCATCGGCTGCGCGGCCTGCATGGCGTTTAGCATCATCCTGCAGGCTGTGATCGGCCCGGGCGGAAAGGGGCCGGCCGCCGCCGCCGCCGCATGACGAAGCCGCTCATCTGCTTCGGGCAGCAGCCCTGCGGCTTCTTCCCGCGCCGCTTCCTGGCGGCGAAGGTGTTCACGGCCCGCCGCCTCCAGGCCGAGCTCGGCGGCGAGATCGTCTTCTTCTGCCATGACAGCGACCACGACCCGAGGGAGACGCAGACGACGCTGCGCAACCGGAAGACCGGCGAGCCGCACACGCTCAACTTCGCCTTCGCGAACAGGCTGCAGCGCAAGTTCTCCCCGCTCTTCGCCAAGCGGATCCCGGCCGGATGGAGGGACAACACGGCCCGGCAGCTCCCGTCGTTCGTCGACCCGCGATGGGTGGACGCCTTCAGGGGGGTGGAGGCGCCCACCGTGGCCGACTTCTGCCTGGAGATGTACGGGCGGATGGGCCTCCTCGAGGGGATTCGAGTGGTCCGCTCGGGCGATCCCGCCTTCCGGGGCGCGGCCTGCGACGTGGCCGACTTCTTCGTCGACGTGCCGTTCGAGGGGGAAACCGTCCGCGCGCGATTCGTCGATGGCGCGTTGCAACTGCATGAGGGGGGGGATTCATTCGTGACGCTGCCCCAGATGCACTTCGACAAGTCCCAAGTCAGCCCCGCCCGCGATTCCAGGCTCCGCTGGATGCAGTCCGTCCTGAACTGCACGCACTATGTCGCCGGGGCGGGCGAGCAGGCCTACCTGCGCCGCGAGGACGCGCCGGGGGTGGTGTTCGTCAACCGGGACCCGATCGACCGATCCGATGAAGCGTACTGCGAAACAGGCGTTTGATTCCTCGCCGCTCCTGGCCTTCGGGGCCCACCCGGACGACATAGAGTTCGGATGCGGCGGCATCATCGCCCGGGAGACCCGCGCCGGGCGCAAGGCGCACTTCGTCATCTGCTCGCGCGGCGAGTCCTCGACCCACGGCACCCCCGAGGTGCGGACGGCGGAGGCGAGGAAGGCCGCCGGGATCCTCGGCGCCTCCCTGGAATTCGTGGAGCTGGACGGCGACGCGAGCCTCGAGCCCAAGGCGGCCCACGCGATCAAGCTGGCGGCGATCATCCGGCGGGTGCGCCCCGGCGTCGTCCTGGCGCCGACCCTCGTCGAGAACCAGCATCCGGACCACCCGCGCCTCGGGCGGCTGGTGCGGGACGCCTCGAGGCTCGCCCGCTACGGCGGGCTGGCGAAGCTGCGCGCGGCCCCGGCCCACGCGATCGGGCCGCTCCTCTACTTCGTCGTCTCGCAGGAGGCCGAGCCGGCCGGCGTCCTTCCCGTCCTCATGGACATTTCCGACCCGGAGGTCGTCTCGGCGTGGACCTCGGCGATGGAGGCGCACGCCTCGCAGCTCAGCACGCGCAACTACGTCGAGCTCCAGCTGGCGCGCGCGCGGGTCCAGGGCCTGCGGGCCGGCGTCGAGTACGCCCAGGCGCTCTACCCCAACGATCCCCTGGTCTTCGACTCGCTCATGCCCCTCACGCGGTCGGCGAGCCGTTTCTGACATGGGATCCGCGCGCCCGCTTCGGATCGGCATAACCTGCTACCCCTCCGTGGGGGGAAGCGGCATCCTCGCCTCGGCGCTCGGCGAGGAGCTCGCGCGCCGGGGGCACGAGGCGCATTTCATAAGCTACGAACGCCCCTTCCGGCTTCCGGCCGGGGCGCCGCGGCTCTTCTACCACCCGGTCGTGATCAACGACTACGGGCTCTTCAAGTATCCCGACTACACGCTGCCGCTCTCGGTCAAGATGGCCGAGGTGAGCCGCGACCACGCGCTCGACGTCCTCCATGTCCACTACGCCGTCCCGCACGCGACGGCGGCTATCCTCGCGCGGTCCATGCTCGCCCCCCCGCATCGGCCGAGGGTCGTCACGACGCTCCATGGGACGGACACGACGCTCCTCGGGCGCGATCCCGGGTACGGGCCCGCCATCCGCCACGCGCTGCGCCAGTCGGACGCCGTCACGACCGTGTCCGCCTTCCTCGAGAGGGAGACGCGGGAACTGCTGGCCGTGGACCGGAGGATCGACGTGATCCACAATTTCTTCGAGCCCCGGCCCGCCAGGCGGACGCGCGAGGAGGTGCGCCGTGAGCTCGGGGTGGGGAAGGAGGCGCTTCTCCTGCACGCGTCAAACCTCCGGCCGCTCAAGCGGATCGACCTCCTGCTTGAGAGCGTGGCGCGCATCCGCCCCGCGCAGTCCTTCAAGCTGGTGATCCTCGCCGGGGCGGACTTCTCGCCCTTCGCGCCCGGCGTCCGCCGGCTCGGGCTCTCCGACCGCGTCGTCGTCCGGGAGAATGTCGGGGACATCGAGGACTACCTCCAGGCGGCCGACCTCGGGCTCTTCACGTCCGACATGGAAAGCTTCTGCCTCAGCATCCTCGAGGCCATGTGCTTTTCCTGCCCGAGCGTCGCCACGGCCGTCGGCGGCATTCCCGAGGTGGTGGAGTCGGGCAGGTCGGGCCTCCTTGTGCCGCCCGGCGATGCCGATGCCATCGCCCGCGCCGTCGAGTCCCTGGTCGCCGACCCGGGAAGGCGGCAGGAGCTCGGCCGGGAGGCGCACCGCCGCGCCCGCTCGCTCTTCTCGGCGGATGTCATCGTCACGAAGTACGAGGAGCTCTACCGAAGGGTCTGCGCGGCCCCTGAAACCGCATGACACGCTGGATATTCATGACGGTTGCGGCGCTCTTCGCGGCGCTCGGGCTCCTCACGGTGTTCAAGATCCCCGACTCCGTCGACTGGAGGCTGACGATCATCGCCGGGCAGTTCGGCTACCTGCTGGCGGTCGTCCCGCTGGTCGTCGGGCTCGTGGCCTGGTTCCATTCGGGCACCCGCAGGCCGCTCGACGTGGCGACCAGCGTCACCGCTGCCGCGGCGGTCGTCCTCCTCCTGCAGCCCTGCGTGCAGGCGTGGGCCATCGGCCGCCGGCTTCCCGGGAGACTGGAACAGGCGTTTGGCCCGGCTGCGGTTGCCGCGCAGCCCTTCACGCTCGGCGGCCTCCTCAGCGGCTGGCAGCAGGCCGCGCCCAAGAGCACGTGGGCCTACTCCGGGCCGCTCAAGCTCGATTTCTATCCCGCCATCGGGCGGTCGCCGGCGCCCTGCGTGGTCGTGATCCACGGGGGCGGCTGG
Source organism: Opitutaceae bacterium (assembly GCA_003168315.1). Lineage (GTDB taxonomy): Bacteria > Verrucomicrobiota > Verrucomicrobiia > Opitutales > Opitutaceae > Palsa-1447. The sequence continues at coordinate 507 of PMSP01000373.1, read as the reverse complement.
GATGACGGCGACCGGGGCCAGATAGCCTCGTTCAACGACTGGCTCGCGCGCGCCGGATACTGCGTCGCCGACATCTCCTACCGGCTCGCGCCCGGCGCGACCTGGCCCGCGCAGAGGGAGGACGTCGCCGCGGCGATCAGCTTCGTGAAGGCGCACGCGGCCGCCTGGAACGTCGATCCCGCGCGCCTCGTCGTCTTCGGCCGCTCGGCGGGCGGACAGATCGCGGAGGCCAGCGCCTACGCCCTCCATGACCCGTCGGTCCGCGGCGTGATCGCGCTCTACGCGCCCGCCGACATGAACTTTGCCTGGAAGTGGGGTCGCGAGGACGACGCCCTCAAGTCGCCCGAGCTCCTCCGGCGCTTCCTCGGCGGGACCCCGGCGACCGCGGGGCCGGCCTATGACAGCGCCAGCGGGATCCTCCTCGTGAACGCGGGCTCGCCGCCGACGCTCCTCGTCCACGGCACGATCGACACGCTGGTTTGGAACAGGCAGAGCGAGCGGCTGGCC
>PMSP01000184.1 GCA_003168315.1 Opitutaceae bacterium | reverse complement strand
AGGTAACGGTCACAGCATCTAGGCTCGATTTGAGCCCTGATCCGCTAGTGGATTACATAGTGCCGAAAGTGCAGATAGTGTTCGAATACCTCGGCCACGATGTTCCCGGCAACGCAATCATGCAGGCAAAAGATCTTCAGGATCTAAAGGATAACTGGAGGCCGAGCTATGGCTCCCTAGACGAATTCGTATCCAGCATCTCTCGCGAGGGATGGAAGGTTGCAGCGAAGCGTGATCTAAAAGACTTCTACTTAGCAGTATTCGCCACCCCGCAAGGTAATCTCGCCGGCGAATATTACGCAAAAACGAGCGAAGGAAGGAAGCTCCAGCGCCGGGGGAAGATACTTCTTTTCGTTTCAGACCGCGGCTTCAAACAAATCGTCCCCGACTCGGACGTATTCACGCTTGAACAGCGAATGAAATACTCTGTTTACGTTAGCAGCATGATGCACGGGTTATTCCCGGCGAACTTCTCCGCCTTCCAGCCCAGTGGCGGCGACCTCACCATATTTTCTGGATGGCTGATTTTTCACCAGGGCGACTTATTCATGATGCCCTCAGGTGTGAAACAATTCCTTTTTGTATTCAAGGGGGGCGCGACCGCTGGCGACAGCGTAGTATTTGCGTTCTCAAATTGGTCACGGAGTTAGAGTCGCTTTGCCCAGTCCCCACCTAACAGCAGGGATCAAATCTCCGGGCCCAGCATTTCACAGGGGCTGAATACGCCCTAGTTGGCTGGCTGCCGCGGGACGGACCCGGTGCGCTCGCTGAATTGCACGGTTCCCGTGAAGATGGGATTGGCACTCGACGCGCCGATCCCGTTCCTCGCGACCGAGACCTCTCCGGACTGACTGGGATACGGGACGACCGTGGACGAGACGATCAGCTTGCCGTCGAGGATGACAGACACTTTGGTCCCCGCGGCTGCGGATGCGACCGCATCAGGGGAGGCCATGGTGATCCAGATTTCATGGGGCACCTTGTAGTCGACCTCCACCGGGTCGCTCGTCACCCCGCCGATTCCCCAGTGGTCGCGCCCGATGCGGACATGGTTCTTGTCCGTGTAGGTGACAAATGTCGCATCGCCGGCCCCAGTGTGGCCCGTGGTGAGGAGCGGCTCGCTCAGGCCCGTCTTGTCCTCGGGAAACGAGACGATCATGTGAACGGACCCGACAGCGGCAGCCGGCGGCGGCGAGCCATCTGTGATGGTGACAAGCGACAGATCAAGCTGACGGCCCGTGAACCGGTCGAGGACACTCGGGGCATGGCCCAGGTTGAGACCCGAGACGAGCGATGGGGGAGGGCCCGGGACGTGTGGGAGGCTGGTGCCGAAGAGGTGCCTGCCGTCAAACGAGCATGACATCTTGTAGCCAAACATACCCCCGCCGGCTTCTCCCGGCTCGACGTCAAGTTCATGCGCACTCTTGGGGTCGTAGGAAACGTCGGCCGATTCCGGCATCGGGTCGTCCGGGCCCCAGGACGTGATCCTGAGCTCGGTTTTAGAGAGATACGTCACGAAGCAGGTGCGCGAATGGCCGCCCCAGCTGCTGAAAAGCAGGGGTTCGCTATCCCCTTCGCGCCCTTTGGGGAAACGGACAATCAAGCGGGCATAGCGGTCCGACGGGAGGAACAAGTGCCGCGGGATCGCCAGGTGCCTGACGCGCAGTAGTTCACCAAAAAACTTTGGGTCGGTCGTCGAACCGAAACTTGCGGCGCCCAGCTGAATTTCCGAGGGCGTTGTCTCGTAGGCGTAGGTTTTAGCGCTAATGGCCGTCCGCCCGTTGAGCTCCACCCTGAGCTGGCTCCGGAGCAGCGCGGATTCGGAGGCGTCGAGTGCCTGCACCCTCGGGTGGGTGAGCGGGAAAAATGCGCTGTCGGAGACAACCAGGCTTTGCACCCGAGAGAAGTCGACCTCGCTGGGATCACTTTGGTAGAGACGTCCCCAGACGTCCGCGCCCAGCCGAATGTGCCGTTCGTCGATGCAATTGACGAAAATGATGGCCGCCTTCCCGGGAACCCCCGTTGTCAGAAGCGGCTGGTTGATGCCCTTCTTGCCGTAGGGGAGAGCGAAATCGAGCTGCAGGGGGCCGACGGAGCGCAGGTACCCGCGCAGCCGCACCTGGCGCCATTCCCAGGCCCCGGCGCTCAGGATGCAAACGCAGATGGCCACCGCGACCGCCGGGTGCCTCCCGATGGTGCCTGCAAATTCCCGCGCCATGCGGACCGGAAGCCGCGAACCCACCAGGCGCCAGAGCAGAAACGCAGCCCACGCCGCGGCGGAGGCCCAGAACGCCCACCTCAGCCTGCGGGGTCCCGAATATTGAAGCTCAACGACGCTGTGGCCCGCCGGGACCGGCACCATGACCTGGCGGTCGGCCGACATGACCGGAATCACCGGGACACCGTTGGCGGTGGCAGTATAGCCCGAAAGGAACCTCCTCGGGGTCTCCACCGTGCAGCCCGACTCGGGGGCGTCGACCTCGAATCGAAGAGGGAATAGGCTGTCCATCCGGATCGGCAGGTCCCCGAGCCGAACCTCCTGCAGCGTGTACCCCGCGAAATCCTTGGGATCTTGCGCGTGCGGCCCGGGACCGGACAGGGAGACGCCGATTTCGACGCGCTCGTCGACGTTTCCGTCGGTCCACACCGCTAGGGAGCGCCGCTGCCCGTCGAGCATCCCGAAGCCGCGGCCTGGGCCGGCGGCCGGCAACGCATATGTCCGGTGCAGGAGAGTTCCGGAGAGTTGCAGGAACCCGCTGGCCGGAGGCGCATGAAAGTCGAAGGTGAGCAGGTAGCGCTGCCGGGGTTTGAGAACGATCGCCGGAGTGTTGGCGGAGCCGACGACACCGGAGTCGACGACGGGCGATTTTTCCAGGGCGGCCGCCAGGGGCGATGCGATCTCTTCCGTGCCACCGCGCTGCAGGCGGAATTCAAACTGCGGGTCGACGACCCCGTATATGAACGTCGAGGGGACGCCGTAGAACGCATAGGAAGTGACCGTAAGGTCGAGATTTGACGGCAGGTAGGCGCTGCGGGTCGCCTCCAGTGTCCACCTGTTCCCCAATCCGCGCCCAACGAAAGCCTGCGCCTGGTACAGGCTCCAGCCCGCGCCGCAAGTGACAAGGAGAGGGCCCAGCCACCTGGGCGGCCGCAGTTCCCGCCAGCCGGCGGGAAGCACGAGTGCGGCGCCAAACAGCGTGAACGGCACGGCGACCATATAGAGGCGCTGCATCGGCCAGAGGTTGGTCACGGCCAGCATCATGTTTGGAATGTGCTTCCAGATGAAAAGCGTGAGAAATGGGACGGGAAGGAGGAGGACCAGCAGGAGGCCGGTGAAGGCCAGAAGTCCAGCGGCGGCTGAGCGCGCGTTCCGGTCGACTTTGGCGGGGCTTGCCCGGGCGAGGACCAGCAAGCTGCCGGAAAAAATGAGCCATAGGAGATACCCAAACTGAAGGTCGCCAGGTCCGCTCGCCCCGCGGCCAACTGGCAGGAGGGACGCGGGAAATGCGATCCGAACGCCGGCTACCATCGCATCCGCGAACCCGCTGAAGGTGTTGGCTTCCGGGATCATGTTCAAGTCGGAGTTGAGCGTCGCGACGGAGACGAACACGAAGGCTGCGAGAATCGCCCCGAGGCCCAGAGCGCAGGTCCCGCTGGCGAGGACCTTCCAGGACGGCTTGCGCAAGAAAACGGCGGCGCGCACGACCACAACCCCAACGGTAAGCCAGAGCGCGACCGGCGGATGGGCGAGCCATGCGCCGGCGAGCGACGCCGCCAGCCAGGCATCGGCCGAGAACGAGGGCCGCACGCAGCCCCGCACGCAGGAGGCCACCGCCAACGGCACGAAAGGCGACGCGTATACGGTCATGAACAGGTCGAAGGAATACGCCGCCCCGAGGAGCGCCGGCGAAATGACGTACGCAGACGAAAGAAGGAACGAGAGCAGGGGAGGGCAGCCGGCGCCCTTTCTCAGCCCCAGGTAGCAGGCGAGTCCTGCCGCGGTAAGGCTGAACGCCAGGCAGGCGTTCTGTATCTCCCAGAAGGTCAGCCGGTGGCGCGTCAGGATATCCAGGGCCGCCGAGAGGTAGTAGAGGTAGGGGGCGTCCCGGAGCGGATGGATGCGCCCATTGAAGGCATAGAGCGTCTGGCCCGCCAAGGGCGGCACGTTGCCCGAGCGCATCTGCTCCAGCGCGTCGGCCACGGACAGGCTGTAGTTGTACGACTCGCCCGTCCCGACCAGCCGGTTGCAGAGGAAAGGCGACGCCGCGTACAGCCCTATCGCGACCAGGCCCGCGACCAGGGCTAGTGACGTGCCTCGTAGACCCATTGGTTGGCCTGGAGCCACTTCAGCGTCCGGACGATGCCCTGCTCAATTGTCAGCTTCGGCTTCCAGCCGGTCGCGAGGATCTTCCTCGTGTCGAGGAGGATGAAGGGATTGTCGCCTATCCAGCCGCGGTCGCCGCCGGTGTACTGAAGCTCGGGTGTGAGCCCCAGCGTCTTGCAGATGTGCCGCACGCTGTCGTTCACCTGCACGAACTCGGAGGTCCCCAGGTTGTATACCTGAGTCCCGTGGGGCGCCTTTTTCGCGGTTCCCTCGCGGGTCACGTGAAGGATGGCATCGATGCAGTCCTGCACGTAGAGGTAGCTTTTTCTCTGCGAGCCGTCGCCAAGGACTCGGAGGGATTCCGGATGCTCGGTCAGCTGCTTGTAAAAGTCGAAGATATGCCCATGGGTGTAGCGCTCGCCCAGGATCGAGACGAAGCGGAAGATGTACCCCTCGAACCCGAACCCCTCGCCGTACGCCGAAATGAGGCCCTCGCCGGCCACCTTCGAGGCCCCGTAGAGGGAGGTCTGGACCGGGAAGGGGGCGTCCTCGGGTGTCGGGATCACCTTTGACTCGCCGTAGGTCGAGCCCGTCGATGAAAAGGCGATCCGCCTGATCTCGCAGGAGCGCATGGCCTCAAGGACATTGTAGGTCGCGATCGTGTTCTGCTCAAGGTCCCGCCTCGTGTGGTCCGTCCCGAACCGGACGTCAGCGTTTGCCGCCAGGTGAAAGACGAAGTCGCAGCCCGCCATCGCTTTCTTGAGCGGGGCCGGGTCCAGGTTGTCGCCGCGGACAAACCTGAACGCCTTGGACTTCTCGGCGCCCTCTAGGAACCGCTCCTGCCCCGTCGACATGTTGTCCCAGCCGCCCACGTCGACTCCGTCGGCCAGAAGGCGGTCGACCAGGCTTGAACCGATGAAACCGGCGCAACCGGTGACAAACGCCTTGTGCATGAGGTGTTGTCCTAGGATTTTCCCGCGAGCGGGGTCGGCCGCGGCCTCGGGGCCAAGCCAATGCAGAGGTTGTTGAAGACAAACGGGAGGAACGGCAGCGGAAAGAGCACCTTTTTCTCGACCGTGAAAAAGGTGCCGAGTTCCGCGAGTATCTCGTGCGGCCGGTTGATGTGCTCGCGGGAGATGAGCCAGCTGTAGCCCCCTTTGAAATTGCGGTTGTAGACGCGCTCGGCCGATATCTTCCGGGCGAGGGAATAGGCCGGGCTTCCCTCGCAGGGTATGACGACCAGCAACTGGCCCGTCGCCTTGTTTAGGAGCCTGTAGGCCTCGCGAACGCACGAGGGGAGATCCGGGAGGTGCTCCATGACGTGAACCGCAATGTAGCGGTCGACCTGGCCGTCCGCGAAGTCGAGCCTCGCCTGGCAGTCGCCGGTGATGGCCTTCACCCTCGGGAAGCGCTTCCTTATCTCGGCAGCCATGTTCTCCCGCAGCTCGACGGCGTAGTAGTTCGCCTCCTGCTCGGGCGTCAGCCTCTCGTAGTCCAGGTGCTCGCCGAGCCCGGCTCCTATCTCGACCGTCGTCCGGAAGCCCGGCCGCGAGTACTTCACGGGAAAGGTGTGGTTGAACCTCTCGACGACCCCAAAGCGTTGCGGCAGCTCCTCGTGCCAGAGCTTCATGAACTCGTCGCTGATGCGCTTCTGCTCCGCCGTCATAGGGGGCAGCACCTTTGGCCACTTGGCGGTTTCCATAAGGGTCTATTTGCCCCCGAAACCCTCGGCACGGTCAACGATGAACCGCGG
>PMSP01000135.1 GCA_003168315.1 Opitutaceae bacterium | reverse complement strand
CTGGCCCACTGCCAGATGCCGACGCCCTCGCTGCAGTGCTTGATGGCGGCATCCATTGTCAGCCACTGCGGCGCAGGGTGCTTTCCCGCGACCACGACGTTGACGTAGTGACGGCTGCGCAGGCAGTGATCCATCACCGACAGCAGGCAGTTCGCATCCGGCGGCAGGTAAACCCGCACGACCTCGGCCTTCTTGTTGACGACATGGTCGATGAAGCCCGGATCCTGGTGGGTGAAGCCGTTGTGATCCTGGCGCCAGACATGGGAGGCCAAAAGATAGTTGAGGGAGGAAATCTTGCGCCGCCATGGCAGTTGGGACGTGACCTTCAGCCACTTGGCATGCTGGTTGAACATCGAGTCGATGATGTGGATGAAGGCCTCGTAGCAGTTGAAGAGGCCGTGACGCCCCGTGAGGAGGTAGCCCTCGAGCCAGCCCTCGCACTGGTGCTCACTCAGCATCTCCATGACGCGGCCCGCTGGCGCCAGGAACTCGTCATTCTTCACGGTGGCGGCGTCCCACTGGCGGTTCGTCACCTCGAAGACGGACTCCAGGCCGTTGGACAGGGTCTCATCGGGGCCGAATATCCGGAAATTTTTCCCCTCGTCGTTCAGCCGGACGACCTCCCTCAGGAAGCGCCCGAGCACGTGGGTGTCCCCGGGACCGTCCGAGCCCGGCTGCGGGACCGCCAGGCCGAACTGCCGGAAGTCCGGCATCCGCAGGTCGCGAAGGAGTATGCCGCCGTTGGCGTTCGGGTTTGCGCCCATCCGCCGGGCTCCCTTCGGGGCCAGCTCAGCGAGCTCCGGGACGAGGCGGCCCTCCTTGTCGAAGAGCTCTGCAGGCCGGTAGCTCTTCATCCAGGCCTCGAGCTCGCCCAGGTGATCCGGGGGCGACGACGCCGACACCAGGAGCGGCACCTGGTGGGCGCGGAACGTGCCCTCGATCTTGAGCCCGTCGACCACCTTCGGACCGGTCCATCCCTTCGGCGAGGCAAGGACGATCATCGGCCACCTCGGCCGCGTGGCGTCGTCCTTCGCGCGGGCGTGGAGCTGGATGCGCCGGATCTCCTCCACGGCCATGTCGAGCGTGGTGGCCATCGCCTCGTGCATGAGCGCGGGCTCGTGGCCCTCCACGAAATAGGGCGTCCATCCGTAGCCCCGGAGGAGGTCCTCAAGTTCCTCCCGGCTGATGCGGGCGAGGACGGTCGGGTTTGAGATCTTGTAGCCGTTCAGGTGCAGGATCGGGAGGACTGCACCGTCGGTGATCGGGTTGAGGAACTTGTTGGAATGCCATGCGGTCGCGAGCGGGCCCGTCTCTGCCTCGCCGTCCCCGATGACGCAGGCGACCGTCAGGCCAGGGTTGTCGAAGACGGCCCCGAAGGAATGGCTCAGCGAGTACCCGAGCTCCCCGCCCTCGTGGATCGAGCCGGGGCATTCGGCGGAGGCGTGGCTCGGTATGCCGCCCGGGAAAGAGAACTGGGTGAAGAGCCGCTTAAGGCCCGCCTCGTCCCGGCTCACGTCGGGATAGACCTCGCTGTACGTCCCCTCGAGGTAGGTGTTGCCGACGACCGCGGGTCCGCCGTGCCCCGGGCCCGAGACATAGATCATGTCGAGGTCGTACTTCTTGATGACCCTGTTCAGGTGGGCGTAGATGAAGTTCTGGCCTGGCGTCGTGCCCCAGTGGCCGAGAAGCATGTGCTTCACGTGCTCCAGCTTGAGCGGCTCCTTGAGGAGCGGGTTGTCGCGGAGGTAGATCTGCCCCACCGAGAGGTAGTTGGCCGCCCGCCAGTAGGCGTCGACCAGGCGGAGCATGTCGGGAGAGAGTGTCTTTGTTTTCATGATGTGGTGAGTGTCTTGCCCAGGCCAAGGACGCGGACGACCGACCGCGCGATCATCATTTCCTCGTCCGTGCGGATGACCCGCACGGCCACGGCGCCGGCCGCCGTCGAGATCAGCGCCGCATTGCCCGCGTTCCGCCTCCGGTCGATCCGGATGCCGAGAAATCCCAGGCCGCGGCAGATGCGGCCGCGGATGTCCGGCGCGTTCTCGCCGATGCCGCCCGAGAAGACCAGGGTGTCCACCCCGCCGAGCGCCGCAGCGTAGGCGCCGATCCATTTCGTCGCCTGGTAGCAGAAGAGGTCCACCGCCTCGGCGGCACGGGCGTCGCGGCGGGAGCGCGCGACGAGGTCGCGCATGTCGGAGCTTGTCCCGGACACCCCGAGGAGGCCCGACTGGTGGTTAACCATTTCCTGGAACCTCGCGGGAGTCATCCCCTCCCTTTGCGCCAGGAAGCCGGCGACGCCGGGATCGAGGTCGCCCGAGCGCGTTCCCATGACCAGGCCCGCCGCCGGGGTGAAGCCCATGCTCGTGTCCCTGCTCTTTCCGCCGCTCACGGCGGCGAGGCTCGCCCCGCTCCCGAGGTGGGCGAGGATCACCCGTCCCCGGGCGGCGGCCCGGCCGGCGACGCGCCCGAGCTCCTCCATGAGGAAGGAATAGGACAGGCCGTGGAATCCGTAGCGGACGAGACCCTGGCCCTGGTACCGGTGCGGGATCGCCAGGACCCGCGCGACCCTGGGCATGTCCCTGTGAAACGCCGTGTCGAAGCAGGCGACCTGCGGAAGCCGCGGGTGCCGCTTCCCGAAGGCCTGGATCAGCTCGATCTCCCGGGGCAGGTGGTCGGGGTCGAATGGCGTGTTGCGCCGCAGCTCGCGAACGAGCTGCGGGGTGACGCGTCCCGGCTCGGAGCGGCCCATCCCTTGGACGATGCGGTGCCCGACGGCCGATACCGGCGCGAACGAGGGCTGCTTCTCGAGCCAGCTGAGGAGTGAATCGACCGGCGCTCCGGGCATCGGCACCGCGCCCTTCCTCCCCAGGATGAGGTCACGGTATTCAAGGCGCGTCCCGGGAAGGCCGATTCTGTCCACCTTGCCGTCCATGATCCGGGCGATCCGCCCTCCGCACTCGAAAAGTGCAAACCGGATGCTGGATGATCCCCCGTTCACGGCGAGGAGTGTATGCGCCCGTTTGGCCGGCTTCATGCGTCGAACATGGGTCATGGTCAGCCCTATAGCCAATTCGCGGTGCCCATTGTTCCACGATCTTGACCGATACTAACCCTCCAGCTTCCTGCGGATGGCCCGGAGTTCCCTCCTGCGGGCGCCCGTCAGCCGGGGATAGCCCAAATTGAGCCCCTTCAGGGCGTCGATGACAACCCGGGACACGATCAGGCGGGCGTTCAGCTTGTCATCGGCCGGGACGATGTACCAGGGCGAGCCCTTGAGGCTCGTCGACGACAGGCAGTCCTCGTAGGCCCCCATGTACCGGTTCCAGAACTTCCTCTCCCTCAGGTCGGAAAGGCTGAACTTCCAGTTCTTCGACGGCTCGTCGATCCGCTCCAGGAACCTCTTGCGCTGCTCCTCCTTCGAGAGGTGGAGGAAGAACTTTATCACCCGGGTGCCGCTCCGGTGCATGTGCTTCTCGAACTCAACGATCGAGCGGTAGCGGCCGTCCCAGATTGTCTTCCTGTCCTTGAGCTCCGCCGGCAGCCCCTCGGCCTCAAGGATGTCGGGGTGCACGCGAACGACGAGGATCTCCTCGTAGTAGGAGCGGTTGAAGACGCCGATCCTCCCGCGCGCCGGCAGGCGGCAGGTGGTCCGCCACAGGAAGTCATGCGCGGACTCCTCCGCGCTCGGCTGCTTGAAGCTGTAGACCTCGCAGCCCTCCGGGTTGACGCCGCTTAAGACGTGCGCGATCGCGCCGTCCTTGCCGGCCGCGTCCATCGCCTGGAAGATGAGGAGCAGGGAATAGGTGCTGGAGGCGTAGAGGAGGCGCTGGAGCTCGCTCAGCTCCCCTACATCATTGACCAGCAGCTCCTTGTAGTGCTTGTCGGACTTGTAGAGGGGCTTGATGTCAGTCCTCCACTTGCCGAGTTTCACCCTCTTGCCCGGGATCACGCGGAAGTCGTCGGGATCTATCTTCATGGAAGTCGCGGGCTCCGCGCAGCTCAGTTGGGATCGCCCTCGTTGCGCATGGCCTCGACGGCCGGCGATTCCGCGGAGCTGCCCGAGGCGCCGCCAATCGCGCCGCTGACGAGCGTCTGCGCCTCGCCGAGGATGCGCTGGAGGTGGTCCTTCCCGAGGAAGCTCTCGGCGTAGATCTTGTAGATGTCCTCGGTCCCCGAGGGCCGCGCGGCGAACCAGCCGTTCTTCGTGACGACCTTCAGGCCGCCGATCGGGGCGTCGTTTCCCGGGGCGCGGGTGATGAGGGCCTCGATCTTTTCCCCCGCGAGGTCCTTGGCCTTGACCTGATCGGGCGAGAGCTTGGACAGCATGGCCTTCTCGTCCCTGGAGGCCGGCGCCTCGACGCGGTCGTAGGCCGGTTCCCCTAGCTCCCTGGTCAGCTCGCCGTAGAGCACGCCGGGATCCCGCCCGATCCTTGCCGTCATCTCCGCGGCAAGGAGGCACGGGATGAAGCCGTCCTTGTCGGTCGTCCAAACGGTCCCGTCCAGGCGGGAAAAGGACGCGCCGGCGCTCTCCTCGCCGCCAAAGCAGAGCGAGGAGTCGAGAAGTCCCCCCACGAACCACTTGAAGCCCACGGGCACCTCCATGAGCCTGCGGCCGAGCTTGCCGGCGACCCGGTCGATCAGCTGGCTGCTGACAACGGTCTTTCCGATCGCCGCGGCCCTCGGCCACTTCGGTCGGTTCGCATAGAGGTAGGAGATCGCCACCGAGAGGTAGTGGTTGGGCGGCAGGAGCCCGGCGCTCCTCGTCACGATGCCATGCCGGTCGTGGTCCGTGTCGCAGGCAAAGGAGAGGTCGAACTTGTCCTTCATCCCGATCAGCCGCTCCATCGCGTACGGCGAGGAGGGGTCCATGCGGATCTGCCCATCCCAGTCGCGCGTCATGAAGCGGAATGTCGGGTCGACCTCCTCGCTGACCACGGTGAGGTCCAGCCGGTGGGCCTCGGCGATTCGCCCCCAGTAGTGGACGCCGGCTCCCCCGAGCGGATCGACACCGACCCTGAGCTTCGAGCCCCGGATGACGTCCATGTCGACCACGCTGCCAAGGTCCCCGACATAGGCGCCGACAAAGTCGTGGAAGTGCGTCGTGGACGCCTTGATGGCCCTCTCCAGTGGTATCCGCCTCACCCGGGCCAGGCGCGTCTCGATGAGTTCGTTGGCTTTCTTCTCGATCCAGCCCGTCACGTCCGTGTCCGCCGGGCCCCCGTTCGTGGGGTTGTACTTGAATCCGCCGTCCGCGGGCGGGTTGTGGGACGGCGTGATGACGATCCCGTCGGCCAGGCCCTTCTTGCGGTCGCGGTTGTAAGTGAGGATCGCGTGGGAAATCACCGGGGTCGGGGTGAACTCGTCGCCGATCGCGATCATCACCTCGACCTCGTTCGCCGCCAGAACCTCGAGCGCCGTGGCATAGGCCGGGATCGAGAGAGCGTGGGTGTCGATTCCGAGGAAGAGCGGCCCGTCGGTGCCCTGTCGCCGCCTGTAGAGGCAGATCGCCTGCGTGATCGCGAGGATGTGGTCCTCGTTGAAGGACCGGTTGAAGGCCGAGCCGCGGTGGCCCGAAGTGCCGAAGGACACCCGCTGCGCGACGACGAGGGGATCGGGCTCCTCGGTGTAGTATGCCGTCACGAGCCTGGGCACGTCGACCAGGATGCCGGTGTCGGCGGGCTTGCCGGCGAGTGGGCTTATCCGGCTCGCCATGGGATCAGCGCCCGCCCTCCAGCTTGGCCACCTTGACCATGCGCCGCAGGTGGCGCTCCGCCCCGACAAACCTCGCGGCGAGGAAACCCTGCACGAGCTCCCACGCGAGCGCGTTCCCGACGACCGATCCGCCCAGGCAGATGATGTTCATGTCGTCGTCCTCTACCCCCTGGTGGGCGGAGAATGCATCGTGGATCAGGCAGGCGCGGGCTCCCGGCACCTTGTTCGCGGCGATCGTCGCCCCCACCCCGCTCCCGCAGACGGCTATGCCCCGGGCCACCTTCCCGGCCACCACCGCGCGCGCGAGCGGGATCACGAAATCCGGAAAGTCGTCGCCGGGCTCCCTCTTCGTGTCGCCGAAGTCGGTCACGGCGAATCCCGAGGCGCGCAGCCTCTCCGTCAGGAATCCCTTGAGGTCAAAGCCCCCGTGGTCAGCCGCGATCCCGATCGAGGCCTTCACGGCGGGCGGGGTCCCGGCGCCGGCAGGCGCGTGTTCGGGTGGCTTCATGGTCGACCCGGTTCCCCATGCGGAGCGCGTCCCTCCGCCTTCGAGGTGTAGGCGCCGCGCACGGCGAGGCCGTTGCACGCGGCCCGGTGGATGAGCGCCCCCTGCGCCGCGGCGACATTCTTTGCGGATCCGCCCCAGGCCTTCATCGCCGGGTCCTGGAGGGCGCGCCCGAATGAGAACGTGATCCGCCAGGGGAGATCCGGCGCCTTTGAAATCTCATTCAGCCGCTCGGTCGCCGGCACGTCGCTCTGGCCCCCCGAGAGGAAGACGATTCCCGGCACCGCCGCGGGCACCGTCCGGCGGAAGCAGCGGATGGTCGCCTCGGCCACCTCGGCCACGCCGGCCTGCCTCGGGCAGTCCGCTCCGGAGAGGATCATCCCGGTCTTCAGTATCATGCCCTCAAGGAGGACCCTTTGCTCGCAGAGCGCCTCGAAGGTGCAGCGAAGGACGGCGGTCGAGACCTCCTCGCATCGCTCGATCGTGTGGTTGCCGTCCATCAGGATCTCCGGCTCGACGATCGGGACCAGGCCCGCCTCCTGGCTGAGTGCGGCGAAGAGCGCGTGGATTCGCGCGTTTGTCCGGATGCATGCCGCGGTCGGCATCCCCTTCCCGATCGCGATCACGGCGCGCCATTTCGTGAAGCGGGCGCCCAGCGCGAAGTATTCGGCGAGGCGCTCGCGAAGCCCGTCGAGCCCCAGCGTGAATTTCTCGCCGCCGAACGCCGGGAGCGCCTCCGTCCCGGCGTCAACCTTGATGCCCGGGATGATCCCGAGCGACGCAAGGAGGTCCGGCATGGCGACGCCCTTCCCCGTCCTCTGCCGGATGGTCTCGTCAAAGAGGATCACGCCGCTGATCGACCTGGGGAGGCCCTTGGCCGTGAAAAGCAGCTCCCTGTACGCGCGCCGGTTCTCCTCGGTCGAGTCGATCCCGAGCTCCTTGAAGCGCTTCCCGATGGTCGGGAAGCTCTCGTCCGCGGCGAGCAGTCCCTTCCCGGGGGCGAGGATCGCCTGGACGGTGGATGCGATCGTGTTCGTTTTCATGGATGGGCGTTCGGGCCGGGCAGTGTCACTGGAAGCCGGCGCCGTGTCAAAATCGACATACCCTTCCGGGGGTGGTTGCGTCCAAATCGATCTTTTCGCGGGCGGACCCGGGCGGCGCTCATGGTTCCCTCCTGGACCTGAGCTCGGCCTCGAGGCGCGCCGCGTCCCTCAGCAGGCGCGAAATGAGCGGAAGCGCGCTCCGGTTCACCCCGTAGTTCCGGCGGTAGTGCTCTATGCGGCGCAGCTCATAGAGGGCGTCGTCGTCGAAGATGGGCTCGACCCCGGGCCGCAGGGAGCCCTCCCCGAGAATCCCGAGCCTCACGTAGTACCTGACCATGTCCGGGTGGACGCCGGAGAGCTCGGCCGCCTCCTCGAGTGAATATGCGGAACGGCCGGGGTACTCGGCACGGGTGAGGACGAGGGAATGCTTTTCCAGGATGACAAAGTTGATCATGGCGTTTTCCTTGGTTTGAAGGTCGAGCTGGCGGCGAGCTTCTCCCACAGGGGGCGCTCCGCCGCGGAAACCGAGAGGGGCACCTGGATCCTGGCGACCGCGTAGAGGTCGCCGCGGCTCCCATCCTCGCGCGGGAGCCCGAGACCGCGCAGGCGCAGCTGGCTGCCGCCCGCGGTCCCGGCCGGGACGCGCAGCGACGTCGTCCCGTCCAGGGTCGGTATCCGGGCCTGGACGCCGAGCACCGCCTCCCAGGGGGCGAGGTCGAGGTCGGAGTACAGGTCGGGGCCCTTGACGCTGAAGTCGGGATGGCGCGCGAGGCGCACCCTGAGGTAGAGGTCGCCCGCCGAGGCGCCCCCGTACCCGGCGCCCCCCTGGCCCGCCAGGCGGATGCGCTGCCCCTCGCGCACGCCCGCCGGGATGCGGACCTGGTAGGTGTCCGTTCGGTCGGCGCCCCCGTCGGCGCTCGGCCGCCGGAGGGTCACCGTGCGCCGGGATCCCCGCAGGGCCTCCTCGAGCGTGACCATGATGTCGGCCTCCACGTCGCGGCCCGGGTGGACGAATCCCCGCCCGTCATCCGGGGCGCCGTCCGACCCGCCGGACGACCCGTAGCCGTCGCGGCTGCCCCCGAAGAAGGTNNTCCCGTCCCCCCGAACTCGAAGTCCGAGCCGGGCCGCGTGCGCGACCCCTGCCCCCTCGGCATCCCGCCGTCGCCCCCGCCCGTCCCCTCCTGCCAGTTGGCGCCGAGCTCGTCATAGCGCTTGCGCTTCTCCGGGTCGCCGAGCACCTCGTAGGCCTCGTTGATCTCCTTGAATTTCGCCTCGCCCGCCACCTTGTTCTTGGCGACATCCGGGTGATGGATGCGGGCCAGCTTGCGGAACGCCTGCTTGATGTCCTCCGGCGTGGCCGCCCGCTCGACCCCTAGGGTCTCGTAGTAGTCTTTGAATTTTACAGCCATGAATGTCCGGAATGCAGGCCCCACCCTGACACCGGATGCGTCGAATCACAACGGCGCGCGCCGGTGAAACCGCATTTTTTTGGCGCCGCGCCCGGGGCTACTTGGCCGGCGGGTCGTCGATCCGGACCCAGAACCCCACGGCGAGCGTCTTCTCGTCGCCGCACATGTTGTGCCAGTAGTAGCGGGGCTTGATCGCCTCGCGCAGCGGCCCGAACCTCGAGTTGAGGTCGGAATTGTCCCTCGGGAGCCAGAGGATGTACCTCACGTCGTTGTGGAGGAGCCACGCCAGTGTGTCCGGCAGCGTCCCCGCGTAGAGCTGGTTCAACTGGTCATAGCGCTGGTTGACCTCGAGGAAGGACCCTCGCCAAGCCTCCTCCATCCAGGGCCAGCCGAGGAAGCTCTGCTTGCCCGAGAAGAGCGTCACGGCCGGCGACTCGGTATTCTCCATCCTGAGCCCGCTCTCGAGCGTAACCCCGTCCGGCCTCGACTTGAGCTCGACGATCATGTCCCTGATGACCGGGTCCCTCTCCGTCCAGAACGCCCCCGACATGTGGCCGGCGGACGGCTTCGGCGTGTTGGCAAACTGCCTGCCGATGTCATAGGAGAAGATCAGCGTCGGCAGCAGGAGGAACAGGGTGCCGTAGCGGCACAGCCGGGACCTCGCGCCGAGGTTCAGGGCGCCGAGGGTCACGATGATCCCGGCGTACACCCACTGCCACCACTTGAGCGTCGAGTTGAACCTCGCGTACGGACCGCCGTAGATGTCGTGGTTGTAGAGGAACTCCGTCGACAGGAGCGCGACCGACCAGACGGTCACGAAGAAGAGCGCGAGCGGGCGCCGTTCCCGGTTCAGCGGCGCGAGGACCATGATCCCGACCACCGGCCAGAACGTGAGGAGCCAGCCGAGCCATGGGGTATGGTCGTCGGAGCCGGTCATGTGGATGGCGGCGTTGTCGCCGATCTGCTGCTGGGTGAACTGCAGGAGGAAGGGGTACTCAAGCGCGGTCGCCGCGGCCGCGCCCGTGAATGCCGCCGCCAGGCATCCCCCCTCGCCCCGGATGACGCAGAACACGAACCATCCCCCGACGAGGAGCCCCTGGAGCGGCCCGATCCACGCGTTGGAGACGAGGGCGACCGGCACCGTGGCGGCCAGGAGCGCGTGGTAGAGGGAGCGCTTCCTGCCGGTCGCCCCCGTCTCCTGCGCCGCGATCAGGGCCGCCGCGAATGCGAGGAGGAGGAAGCCCGACAGCGGCGGGTGGAAGTCGCCCTTCGTGAGGAAGTAGCTGAGGGGCTCCATCGGGAGGTCTCGCGCCTCGAGATGCGGGGTCTCCATCCAGGACGAGACCCGGTGGCCGAGCGGCGTGAGCTCGTCATGG
>PMSP01000218.1 GCA_003168315.1 Opitutaceae bacterium | reverse complement strand
GCCGACCTGCCGGACGGGCCGGGACGCTCAGGCGTCCACCCGTATCGGCAGGACGACGAAGGGCATGCTCGAGAGGAAGAACCTTCGCTGCAGGGTGAAGACCGTGTGGTTGTGGAGCCAGCGCGTCAGATTCGTCTCGTAGGTGAAGAGCAGCTGGCCCGCGAAGAAGACCTGGTTCGGAAACTCGGTGGAAGCCTCCCTCGCAAGCTTCATCACCTCGCTCGTGATATCGTAGCCGATGGTTGTGAACGCCTTGGAGCCGTAACCCCTGGCCTGCGCGAAGTGGACGTAGCGCTGGGCCTCGGCCTCCGTGTGCATGCGGAGGGCGTCGATGTCCGCGGCCCCCTTGAAGTTGCCGGCGTCGACGGATCCCACCTGGACGAAGACCAGGTTCCTGAACGTGTTTCCGAACATGCGCGGGACGTTGAGGATCGTGTGCAGCCCGAGGCCGTTGAACCCGTTGACGAGGATCACCGCGGTGCGGGCCTTCGGGTCCGCGAAGGGCGGGTTGGCCGGGACCACCTTCGCCTCCATCTCCGCGGCCTCGACGATCGAGTCCAGGCGCTTGAGCTGCGAGCGGACCCCGTTGTAGTGGCGCTTGATGGCGAACGCCGTGAAGACAAGGGCGAGGGTCACGAGCCACGTCGCCCAGCCCCCTTCCGCGAACTTCACGGCGGTGAGCGAGACGAGGATGGAGAATGTCAGCACGAAGCCGAACCCGTTGATCGCGAGCTTGTGCCTCCAGCCGGGCTCCGTGGCCCGCTCCTGCCACCAGTGGCGGACCATCCCGAACTGGGAGAGCGAGAAGGTAATGAACACGTTGATCGAGTAGAAGATGACGAGGAGGTCCACCGAGCCGTGCGTTACCGCCATCATCGCGAAGCCCGCGATGCCCATGATCAGCACGCCGTTGCGGGTCACGAGCCGCTCGCTCAGGTTGGCGAACTGCGCCGGGAACCAGCGGTCCAGCGCCATGTTTGCCAGCACCCGGGGGCCGTCGAGGAACCCGGTCTGCGCCGCGATGATGAGGAGGGCGGCCTCCGAGAAAAGCGTGACGATGACGAAGGCGCTCCCCGTCGAGTGGCTCCATCCCGCGGTCATCTTCTCGAAGAGCACCGCGTTCAGCGTCTTGTCCGGGTTGATCTCGACGGCGTAGAGCTGGTAGGCGATGAGGAGGCCCGCGACCGTGAGGGCGAGGGACAGGCCCATGTAGACCATGGTGCGCTGGCCGGTCTTGACGCGGGGCTCGCGCAGGATCGGCAGGCCGTTGCTGACGGCCTCGATGCCCGTGTAGGTCCCGGCGCCCATGCTGTAGCTCTTGAGGAGGAGGGCCATCAGCCCGAACATCCCGACGCTGGCGCTCACGGAGTGGATCTCATGCGCCGTCGCCGCCGGGAGGGCGGCCATGCCCGAGGTGTGCGTGAGGAACGCGTAGGCGATCGCGAAGGCGTGCGTGAGGACGAACACGCCGAAGATAGGCACCCATATGAGGACCGACTCCTTGACCCCGCGCATGTTGATGAGCGTGAGCCCTATCACGCAGACAAGCTCGAATAGGAGCTTCATGGTGAGGCCGAAGAGCAGCGTGCGCTCCTGCACACCTGGCGGGAAGAGGCTGAAAAGGGCGTCGGCGCCGCTCGCCACCGAGATCGTCACCGTGAGCACATAGTCGATCAGGAGCGCGCAGCCCGAGACGACGCCGGTCGCCGGGGAGATGAGCTTGCTCGCCACGAGGTAGCCGCCGCCGCCCGTCGGGAAGAGCTTGATGATCTGCGAATAGCTGGCGCAGATGGCGACAATCGTCACGACGCAGGCGAGCGCCACGAAGATGCTCAGGTGCGTGTTGCCGCCGAGCGCCTTGAAGGTCTCCTCGGGTCCATAGCAGGAGGACGAGAGGCCGTCGGCCCCGAGGCCGACCCAGGCGAAGACGGCGATCAGCGAGAGGCTGTGGAACAGGTTTCGGTCCGCGAGGGACTTCTCGCGGCCGAAGAGGATCGATTTTAGCGACATGTGTGGATTGCCCGGGAGCCGGTGGAGCGGCTGCCTCGGCCCCGCGACGTCTGGACGATGCGGGCCGGGAAGGGACCGGGAAATAGACACATAGGGGCACGGCGTAACAAGCCCGATGGCGACGCTTAATGTTTTCTTAATGCCCGTTTGCGGCGGAGGCCACCGCTTGACAGTTGAGCCCGGAATTCGCTATTTCGAATCCGCGTATGGAGGCAGCCCTAGATCAGCCGGTGCTTGTCCTTAACCGCCTGTGGCAGGCGGTTAACGTCATTGGCGCCCGGCGCGCTTTCGGGCTCCTGGCCCGCGGCCACGCCCATGTCGTCCACCAGCAGGCGGACGACTTCAGGATGTTCTCCATGATGGACTGGATCGACTTCTCGGCCGACCACCCGCCCGTTGTCGAGCTTGAGGCGGTCCATACGCCCACCCGGACGATCAGGCTGCCCCGGGTCATCCTCCTCACCTTCTTCGACAAGCTCCCGTGCAAGGAGCTCAAGCTGACGCGCAACAACGTTTTCGAACGCGACAAGAATTCCTGCCAGTACTGCGCGAAGGTCCTCCCCCGCGAGCAGCTCAACCTGGACCACGTCATCCCCCGCGACTACGGCGGGAAGACCACCTGGGAAAACATCGTCTGCTCCTGCATCCGCTGCAACACGCGCAAGGCCAACCGCCTGCCCCACGAGGCCTCCATGCGCCTCATCCGCAAGCCGTCGCGCCCGAAGTGGAGGCCGGTCATCTCGATGGTTCTCGGCACCCAGCACCGCGAGGTCTGGAAGGACTTCCTCGACATCGCCTACTGGAACGTCGAGCTCGAGGAGTGACCGGTGCCTAGCCGCGCGCGAGCGGCATCGTTATCCTGAGCGTCGTGCCCGCGTGGCTTGTGCTCATGAGCTGGATGTCGCCGTTGTGCCCCTGGAGGACGCGCTTCGCTATGGCGAGCCCGAGCCCGGTCCCATCGGGCCTGCCGCTCAGGAACGAGTCGAAGATCCGCTCGCTGATGGCATCGGGTATGCCCGACCCCGTGTCGCTCACGTCGAGGACGGCGAAGCCGCCCCCCTCGCGCGGGTCGGCCGAGAGCCTGAGCCCGATCTCCCCGCCCTCGGGCATCGCCTGCATGGAGTTGATGATCAGGTTGAGGAGAACCTGCTGGAGCTGCCCCTTGTGGCCCTCGACGACGACGGACTGGCCGGCCGGCTCGAAGGTGACGTGGATGTTGCTCTGCGCGAGCTTCAGGCGGACGAGCACGAGGGTGTCCTCCACGATCTCCGCCACCTGGTGGCGGGAGTGCAGGCTGGTCGGCGCCTTCGCGAAGTTGAGGACGCGGGTCACGATGGACTCGAGCTGGTCCAGCTTCTCCCCGATGACGCGGACGTCCGTCCTCCGGGGGTCGCCCTCGGCGAAGTCGAGGCCCATGCCGCCGTGGAGGAGCTTGAGGACGGTCAGGGGGTTGCGGATCTCGTGGGCGATCTCGGCCGCGAGGAGGCCGAGCATCGTCAGGCGCTCGTTCTTGCGGAGCGACTCCTCGCTCATGAAGACGCGGGAGTAGAGCCTCGAGTTCTCGAGGGCGACGGCCCCGAGGCTCGCCAGCGCGCTGCAGAGGCGCCTCTCGTCATTGTCGAAGATCCGTATCCGGTCCATGAATATGACGAGGACGCCCATCACGTCCCCCTCGAAGAGCATCGGGACGGCGATGACCGACCGCAGGGCGGGGTCCCTCGGCAGGTCCAGGAGGTCGTAGAACTCCGGCGACTGGATGTCGGCGAACGACACCGGCTTCCTCGTCCGGACGGCGGAGGCCGACAGGCACGAGGCGAGCGGCAGGTCCCCCTCGGGATCCAGCGTGCCCTTGTCGCCCTGGTAGGAGGCGAGCCGCAGCGTCGAGGCCAGGGAGTCGAAGGTGAAGAAGGCGCAGGCCTTGGCCTGCATCATGGCCGAGGCGTCCCGGGTCAGGTTGTCGAAGAGCTCCCCCTGCTCGAGCTTGCCGACGAGCGCCTGGCCGGTCGCGATCAGGGCCTCCAGCTGCCGGGCCTTTCCCCGGAGGTGGCGGAACTCCCAGAGGCGCTGGAGGACCGGCGACGCGGCCCCGGCCATGCGGATCAGGCTCGCCAGGTCCTCGGGCCCGTAGGCCCCGGCCGAATCCCGGTCTAGGCCGATGACGCCCAGGACCTGCCCATCCGGGAGCAGCATGGGGGCCGCCATCTCGCAGCGCGTCCCGCGCCGAATCGGCCGGCTCCGGAGGTCTGCCGAGCTGTCGGGGACCAGCAGGGGCTTCGCGTGCCAGGCGGCCCAGCCGGCAATCCCCTGTCCCGGCGGGAACGACAGGTCAGCCTCCGGCGGCAGCCCCTGCGCTGCCTCGATCTCAAGCTTGGTCGTCTCGGGGTTCTGGAAGGCGACGATCCCGCTGTCCGCGCCGAGCGCGCGCGCGGCGACCGCCAGGATCTCCCGCGTCGCCGCTCCGGGGTCATCGCTTCCCGAGGCGAGCGACGAGATGGCATGGAGCGCCTTCAGTTCCGCTGCTTCGGTCATCCCAACAGTCGTGCAGGGCCGCGGGCGCCCCTGCAAGGGATTATGGGGCGCTCAGGCGGTCTCCGCGACCGCCACCTGCGCCGGGGAAATCACCTCTGTCAGCGCGGTCCTGAGCTTCTGAAGCCGGTCCGTGTCCTCGACCGCCTCGTGGTTCGCGCTCTCGATGTAGAAGGTGTCGATCGCCACGCCGCGCTCGGTGCCGATCCGGGCGAAGGTGATGTCGAACCCGAAGTCGGAGATCGCCTTCGCCAGGCGGTAGAGGAGCCCGATCTGGTCCCGGGCCTGGACCTCCACGATCGTGCGCTGCATCGAGATCTCATGGTAGACGTCCACGGTCGGCGGGAACGAGCTGTGGAGCGTCTCGCCGCCCTTGGAGTAGAGGTAGCGCGTCGCCGCGATCTTCTTCGCCTGGGCGAGGATCTCCGGGTAAAGGTCCGAGTTCGACATGAGCGCGGACTCGATGATCTTGGCGAAGGATTCCTGCGCGGCGGCGTTCTGGACCACGCCCCGGCCCGGCTCGACCACGTAGAAGGTGTCGATCGCGATATGGTCGGTCCTCGAGATGACCTTCGCGCCCAGGATGTTCAGCCCGGCGACGCTGAAGGCGCCCGCCAGCTTGTAGAAGAGCCCGGCCCGGTCCCAGGTGACGACGTTGACCACCGTCAGCGAGCGGTTGAGGTCGTCCTTCCAGTCGATGACCGGCCGCAGCGTGCCGACCGAGTCGGTCGCGGTGATCGACTTCAGGAGCTGGTTCACCATCTGGATGTGCAGCGTGATCTCGCTCGCGTCCGTGAGGATGAAGTAGCGGTCGGGAAGCAAGCTGAAATGGGCGGCGATCTCGTCGTCGCTGATTCCCGGGATCCGTTTCGCGATCAGTTCCTGTTCGGTCATTTTTCGTTTTTCCTCAAAGTTGGCCTCGACGGCTGCCCCGAGCCTCAGGCGCTCGAGGGTGTTTCGGTACAGGGTCGTGTGGAGGGTGTCCTTGTAGCTGTTCCAGAGGTCGGAGGACGTGCCGCGTGCATCGCAGAATGTATGGACGTAAAGGCAACGGAGACGTTCCGGATCTCCAACGAGTTCGGCAAAACTGGCAGATGTTTTGGGGTCATCTACGTCCCGCTTCTGCCAGAATCGTGCCATCGCGAGATGATTCTTTATTACAAATGAAACAAGTTCACGACCCCGCGGGGACACCCCGAGGCGCTCCATGGTGGGTCCCGCCAGCCTGACCCCCGATTCGGAGTGGTTCTGGATGCCGACGGCCTTGCCGATGTCATGGAGGAGGAGCGTCAGGTAGACCAGGGCCGGGTCCTCGATCTCATGGAGGACGGTCCTGTACTTGAGCGTGATCGGCTCTCCCAGGGTGAAGATCAGGTCGAGCTCGCGTATTGCATTAAGTGTATGGATATCAGCTGTATATCTATGGTAGAACTCATGCTGGACGAGGCAGGTCAGGGCCTCGAACTCGGGAATGTACGCCCCGAGGACCCCCAGCTCGTGCATCTTGCTCAAGACCGGGTAGACCGCGCCGGACTCGGACAATATGGCCCGGAACGCCACGTTGGCGTCGGGCGAGGCGGTTATCCCCTGGACGAGGGGGAGGGATTCCCGGATGAGCAGGGACAGGTGGAAGTCCAGGGTGCATTCCAGCTGCTGGCACTGCCGAAACACCCGGATCAGCCGCACCGGGTCGTCCCGGAACACGGAGGGGGTCTCCGCCGCGAGCTCGTGGCCCCGGACAATGAAGCCGTCCACCCGCCGCGCCCGCCGGAGCCGGGCGATCTTCAGGGCCTCCCGGATCGGGACCTTCGCCCCGCTGGAGGTGCGCCCGATCGTCAGGGCGAGCCGGCTCTCCACGTTCTTCGAGGTCTGGAAGATCGCCTGGGCAGAGCGGTAGTAGTCCTGCATGAACCACTCGACACGGGCGAGGAGGGGCTCCTGGTTGTAGCCGAGGTTGAGGGCGACCGTGGGCTGCGAGTCCAGGTTCAGGACGTCGGTGGGCCGCGCCCTCTCGAAGTGGAGCTCATTTCTCACCCGCAGGAGGAAGTCGTAGGCCCGGCCGAACTCCGTCACCTCGGGCACGCCCAGGTAGCCCGCGTCCGAGAGCTCGTCGATCCGCGCGATGCCGAGCTTCACCCGGGCC
>PMSP01000153.1:587-11097 GCA_003168315.1 Opitutaceae bacterium | reverse complement strand
CGTCGTCGTGTGCTGGAGCGTCTCGTTCTGCGCGTGCGCGGCGGCCACGATGTGGGGATGGCAGTGCCCGCAGCTGACGGTCACGATCCCGCCGATCCCGTCCAGGTAACGCCGGCCCTTCTCGTCGAAGAGCCACTGGGCCTTGCCCTCGACGATCATGAGCGGCTTCTTGTAGTAGTGGAAGATGGCGGGGCTCAGGTACTCCTTGCGGAGCGCGAGCACCTCCTCGGCCGGGGGCCCCGAGTAGGGCTGCGGCACGATGGTCGAGGGGGGAAGGGGGATCGATTTCATGGATTATGCTTTGGGCGACAGCTTGCGGAAAACGAGGTATGCGACAAACGCTATCGTGAACCCCACGAACCAGGCGAAGCCGTAGACGGCGAGGAGGAATGCCGGGACGCGGGCCGGGTCGACCCAGCCGACCTGGGCCAGGAACCCGGGAAGGTTGGGGAGGATGGCGACGACCAGGGCCGCGATGGCCGCCAGGCTCCACCCTCCGGTGTAGCGGTACCTCCCGCGGGGGTCGTAGAGCGCCGGCACGTCGAGCACCATCCGGCGCAGGACGAAGTAATCCGCGATCATGATGCCCCCGATCGGCCCGAGGAGGGCGCTGTAGCCCACGAGCCACGTGAATATGTAGCCCGACGGGTCGGCGAGGAGCTTCCACGGCATGATGACTATCCCGATGATGCCGGTAATGAGGCCCCCGATCCGGAAGGAGATCCTTCTCGGGGCCAGGTGCGCGAAGTCATTCGCCGGCGACACCACGTTCGCGGCTATGTTCGTGGCGAGGGTCGCGATGATGAGGGCCGTCATCGCCGAAACGAGCACCGCGGGATTGCGGAACTGCACGAGGACCTCAAGCGGGTCCCAGATCGTGCGGCCGAAGATGACGGGGGTCGCCGAGGTCACGGCGACGCCGATGAAGGAGTAGAACGCCATCGCGAGCGGCAGGCCGAGCGCCTGCCCGGTAACCTGGTCGCGCTGGGACGCCGCGTACCTCGAGAAGTCGGGAATATTGAGGGACAGGGTGGCCCAGAAGCCCACCATCCCGGTCAGGCCGGGGACGAAGTACCTCATGAACTGGCCCGCCTTGGGCTGGCCGGGGGCAAACGCCGAGGGCTGGGACAGCATCGGGCCGAAGCCGCCGGCGGCGTGGTGCGCCCACCAGAGGAAGACGAGACCGAGGGCGATCAGGAGCGGGGCCTTTATGTTCAGGAGCAGGCGGATCGAGTCGATCCCCATGTAGACGACCCACATGTTGACGCACCAGAAGGCCATGAAGCACGCGAACTGGGAGAGAGTGATGCCGAAGGCCGTCGCCGCGCCGCCGGACGCGAGCGAGGGGAGGAAGATCGCCAGGATCTTGTGCAGCGCGTCGCCCCCGATCCAGCACTGGATCCCGAACCACCCGCAGGCGACGAGCGCCCTCAGGAGGGCGGGGATGTTCGCGCCCCGGGTCCCGAACGAGGCGCGGCAGAGCACCGGGAAGGGAATGCCGTAGCGCGCGCCCGCGTGGGCGTTTAGGAGGATCGGCGCGAGGACGATCGCGTTGCCGAGGAAGATCGTCAGGATCGCCTGCCGCCAGTCCATGCCGACGCCGACCAGCGACGAGGCCAGCATGTAGGTCGGCACGCACGCCGACATCGAGATCCAGAGGGCCGCGAAGCTGCCGGCCCTCCAGGTGCGCCTCTCGGGGGGCACCGGCGCCAGGTCGGGGTTCTCGAGCGCTCCCGCCGCCATTTTCAGGACGACCCTATCAGCATCCCGGCGAAGAAGACGAGGAGCCCGCCCACGATGACCTGGAAGGCGGCGGAGAGGAAGGGCGTGTCCATGAAATGGTGCCGTATCCAGGAAATGATCACAAGCTCGACGAGCACGACGGCGACGGCGATCGTGAAGGCGGCGTGGAAGTCGGGTATCATGAACGGCAGCGTGTGGCCGAGGCCGCCCACCGCGGTCATGAAGCCGCAGACGCCGCCGCGGATGAGGGGGTGGCCGCGGCCGCTCAGGGCGCCGTCATCCGAGAGCGCCTCGGCGAAGCCCATGCTGATCCCGGCGCCGACCGACGAGGCCAGGCCGACGAGGAAGGCGTCGCGGCTGCTGTGGGTC
Source organism: Opitutaceae bacterium (assembly GCA_003168315.1). GTDB lineage: Bacteria > Verrucomicrobiota > Verrucomicrobiia > Opitutales > Opitutaceae > Palsa-1447. The sequence continues at coordinate 8,985 of PMSP01000153.1, read as the reverse complement.
GCGAAGGCCGCGGCGAACAGCGGCGCGAGGGTGGACACGGAGCCGTCCATGAGGCCCGCGAGCCCGGGCTGCACCACCTGGAGGACAAACATGCGGCGCTGGCTCTCGTCCTCCCTGGCCCGCGCCCCGGACGCGACCTGCTCGGAGTCGAACCGCTGGGCGAGCGCGGAGTGGTCGGCCTCGGAAAGCGCCAGGTCCCCGAAGAGCCTGCGGGTCTCCGCGTCCGCGGTCCTTGCGGCCGACACCTCGTAGAACCTGCGGGAGGCGAGCTCCATGACGCCGATGTGCCTGCGAACCTGCGCCACCGACAGGGCCTTCATGAGCCAGACGGGGCTCTGGCGCACGAGGCCCTTGACGTCGGAACGCTGGACAAGCGGGATATGCTCCCCGAAGCGCGCGCGGTAGGCGTCGATGAGGCGCTGCCTGTGCCCGGACTCCTCATGCTGCATGCGGGAGAGCGTGGCGGCCGTGGACGGGAAGCTCTCCCGGAACCTCTCGGCGAAGTCGCCGTAAATCCTGCCGTCGTCCTCCTCCATGGAGATGGCCAGCGCCATGACCTCCTGTTCTGAGAGTTTGGAAAAGGCCCTGGCCATCGTTTGGTTCTGCTCCTGGCGAAAGGTAGGCGCCGCCGCAGGCGGGCACCAGAAACAAATCATTGGGGCGGGAGCGCTTGTGTCTTTGGCGCGCAGGCGTCGGGGCCGCCGGCCGTCGCAACGGTCGGCGCCGACATAGGTCATTACCCATCAACATATTAACACGGAGTATTTCAGGTTATGCCTTCCTCAAGCCTGCACGGCCGGGCGAACCCGGTCCCGGGGGGTGCGCAGGAGGCGGCCCGCGCCGTGTAACTTTTCCCTCCCGTCGGTGTTATTGGAAGCACTCCTCCCCAACATGCGCCATCTCACCCGAATCATTGCATCCGCCGGCCTCGTGTCCGCGCTCGCCGCCTCAGCCTCCGCCAAGATCGAGCGTGAGGTCGAGAAGACCTTTCAAGTCCAGCCGGGCGTCCACCTGAGGCTGAGCACCTTCGGGGGCGACATCCGCGTCTCGTCGTCCAGCGACCCGGTTGTGAAGGTTGTCGCCAAGGAGCATATCCGGGCCGACAGCGAGGCCGAGGCCGATGACATCCTCAAGAGGCTCGACCTCAGCATCGAGCAGAGCGGCAACGACGTGGTCGCCACCGCCGCCTATGGAAACAACGTGGGATGGCACTTCGGCAGCTGGCCGCCGGTCCAGGTCGAGTTCGTCGTGACCGTGCCCGCGGGCGCGTCCGCCGAGATGAAGACATCGGGGGGGGACATCGTCGTCGGCGACGTCTCCGGCGCCGTCCACGCGCGCACCTCGGGCGGCAACATCAAGCTTGGGACGATCGGCGGCGACATCGACGCCGAGACCTCGGGCGGGAACGTGAGCCTCGACGAGGGCCGCGGGGACACCCGCCTGTCCACGTCCGGGGGCAACGTGTCCGCCGACCGCATCGTCGGGCCGGCCAGCGTCGAGACCTCGGGCGGCGACATCAAGATCGACTCCGTTAGGAACACGCTGAGCGCCCGGACAAGCGGCGGCGACGTCAAGGCGGGATTCGACGGTCCCCTCAAGGGCGACTGCGTCCTGTCGACATCGGGCGGCGAGGTGAAGGCGAGCGTCGGCAAGGACGTCGGGTTCCACCTCGACGCGTCCACGAGCGGCGGTGAGGTCGATGCGGCCGGGGTCACGATCACGATCGACCACGGCGGGATCGGCCGCAGCAGCCTTTCGGGCCAGGTCAACGGTGGCGGCCCGGTCCTCAAGCTTCGCTCGAGCGGCGGCGACATCAAGGTCATCACCCGCTAGGGGTCAGGCCCTGCTCGGCGTCCTCCTGAGGAAGCGGCCCCGCGACGGGTCGCCCACAAACCTTCCTTCGCGCGCGGCGATCTCGCCGCGCACGGTGACGACGCTCGGGCGGCCCTCGGTCTTCCAGCCCTCGAAGGCGCTGTAGTCGACATTCATGTGCTGGGTCTTGGCGGAGATCACGCCGCGGTGCGCGGGATCGAACACCACCAGGTCCGCATCGGAGCCCGGCTGGATCGCGCCCTTCCTCGGAAAGAGGTCGAAGATCTTCGCGACCCGCGTGCTGGCGGCGTTCACCATCGTCTGGAGGTCGATCCGACCCGCCTGGACCCCCAGGGTGTAGAGGAGGTTGATGCGCTCCTCGAGCGAGGGTATGCCGTTCGGTATCTTCGTGAAGTCGGACTCTCCCATCCGCTTCTGCCCCTCGAAGTCGAAGGGCGCATGGTCGGTCGCCACGGTCTGGATCGTCCCGTCGCGCAGCCCCGCCCAGAGGACGGGCTGGTTCGACGCGTCGCGAAGCGGCGGGGACATCACGAACTTAGCTCCCTCGAATCCCGGCCGCTCGGCGTAGGTCTTGTCGAGGACGAGGTACTGGATCAGGGTCTCGATGTCCACCCGGACACCCCGCATGCGCGCCGCCAGAGCCTCGGCCAGCGCCTCCCGGCAGCTCAGGTGGACGATGTAGGTCGACGCCCCCGTCAGCTCCGCGAACGTCATCAGGTGGTGGACGCCCTCGGCCTCCACCTGCGGCGGGCGGCTCTCATAGTGCATCCCCGGGCCGGTCTTTCCGGCCGCGATCAGCTCGTTCTGCCGCTCCAGGACGAGGGTCTCGTTCTCGCAGTGCGCCGTCACGACGACGCCGAGCTCGCGGGCAAGCCTGAGCGTTCGGTAGAGCTCCGTGTCGTCGATCCCGAAGGCCCCCTTGTAGGCGAGGAAGACCTTGAAGGAGCTGATCCCGCGGCGGACTATCTCCCGAAGCTGCGATTCGGTCGCGCCGTCGAACCGGGTCGCGCCCATGTGGAACGTGAAGTCGCACGCCGAGCGGCCGGCGGCCTGGGCCATCCAGTGCTCAAACCCGCCAAGCGTGTCCTCGGAGCGCGCCGGGCAGCACATCTCGATGAGGGTCGTCGTGCCCCCGATGAGCGCGGCCCGGCTCCCCGTCTCATAGGTGTCCTTTGCGAGCGTGCCCATGAAGGGCAGCGTGATGTGGACGTGCGGATCGATGAACCCCGGGAAGACATACTTGCCCGCCGCATCGACGACCTGCGATCCGGGCGGGGCCTCGAGCCCGTGGCCGATCCGGGTGATGGTCTCGCCCTCGCAGTATATGTCCGCCCGCGCGCGCGAGTCCGCGGTGACAATCTCGCCGTTCTTTATCAGGAGCGGCATGGCGGGACTATTTCCTCCAAACGTCGCCCACCGTGCCGCCAAACCAGCGCGTGGTGGTCGTCTTCTGCTGGGTATAGAACTGCACCGCCTCGCGCCCCTGGATGTGGAGGTCGCCGTAGAAGGAGGCTCCCCATCCCGTGAACGGGAACATCGCCATCGTCGCGGGGACGCCGACGTTGATCCCCACCATGCCAGCCTTGACCCTGTGCTTGAACTCGCGCGCCGCCGCGCCGGAGGACGTGAAGATGGACGCCCCGTTCCCATAGGAGGACCTGTTGGCCGTCTCGATCGCCTGGCCGAGGTCCTCCATCCGCATGACGTTCAGCACGGGCCCGAAGACCTCCTCGCGGGCAAGCGTCATGGTCTCCCTCACGTTGTCGACAATGGTGGCGCCGAGGTAGAACCCGTTGGGCGCGTCCGCGACCGAGGTCCCGCGGCCATCGCAGGCGAGGGTCGCCCCCTCCCTTTCCCCGCTCTCGACGAGCCCGCGCACGCGGTCCCGGTGCTCGGCCGTGACCAGGGGTCCCATGTCCGGCTGGGACATGGACGTGTCCGTCCTTCCGACCTTGATCGAGCGGGCCGCGTCGACCAGCTGGGTGACCAGCGCATCGGCCGCGCCGCCGACCGCCAGCGCCGTCGACCCGGCCATGCAGCGCTCCCCGGCGCAGCCGAAGGCGGCCGTGGCCAGCGCCTCGACCGACCTCGGCAGGTCCGCGTCGGGCATGACCACGATGTAGTTCTTCGCCCCGCCGTTCGCCTGGACGCGCTTCCCGCTCTTCGTGCCGGTCTCGTGGATGTACCTGGCCACGGGCGACGACCCGACGAACGACACGGCGCTCACCTTCGGGTGCGTGATGAGGGCCTCGACGCATTCTCGGCCGCCGTGGACGACGTTGAGGACACCCTTCGGGAGGCCCGCCTTCTCGATCAGCTCGGCGAGGAGGACCGCGGTCAGCGGGACCTTCTCGCTTGGCTTCAGGACAAACGTGTTCCCGCACGCGATTGCGAGGGGGAACATCCAGAGGGGCACCATCGCCGGGAAGTTGAACGGGGTGATCCCGACGCAGACGCCCAGGGGCTGGAGCGTCGTCTCGCAGTCCACATTGCGGGCGATGTTCTCCAGCGTGTCGCCGAACAGGAGGGTGGGGGCCCCGCAGGCGTACTCGATGTTCTCCATCCCCCGGTAGAGGCTCCCGCGGGACTCGACCAGCGTCTTGCCGTGCTCGAGGGAGATGCTCGAGCAGAGGTGGTCGAAGTTCTCCTCGACCAGGTGGCGGTAGCGGAAAAGCAGCCGCGCCCGCTCGATTGCGGGCGTGTCCCTCCAGGCGGGGAAGGCGGCTGCGGCGGCCTCGACGGCGGCGTTGACCTCCGAGGCGCCGCCCACCGGGCACTCCGCAATCACGTCCCCGGTCGAGGGGTTGTAGACCGGCGTCCCGACGAGCTTGGGCCGGAGCCACTCGCCTCCGACGTAGAAGGGGCACGGGACCAGGTGGGCGGATTTCATCGGGGGGTCGGGGGGCTTGGGGAAGGCGGCCTGGGATCGGCGGGGGAGGGCGTCTCGGCCTGGATGTCAAACTGCCACCATCCCGCGTCGCGCCAGGCACCCTGCTTGAAGCCGACCCCGCGGTACATGGCCACGAGCTTGAAGCCCATGGACTCGTGAAAGGACTGGCTCGGAGGGTTGGGCACGACGATCCCCGCGTAGGCCTTGAAGTATCCCTGGCTGCGCAGCCGCTCGAGAAGGTCGGAGTAGAGCGCGCGCCCGATTCCCCTCCCGCGGAAGGCGTCACCGACATAGATCGTCACCTCGGCGACCCAGCGGTAGGCGGCGCGCACCCGGTGCTGGGAGGCATAGGCGTACCCCGCGATCGTGCCGTCCCTGTCGTCGACCAGCCACGGGAACTGCAGGGACACCTTCTGGATCCTCGCCGCGACCTCCGCCGCGTCGGGCGCCTCCGTCTCGAAGGACACGCAGTTGTCCTCGCAGAACGGCCGGTAGATCGATGCGATCTGCGCGGCGTCCCTCTTTTCGGCCATTCGGATCATCGAGGGACGGGCCTACTGGCGGGAGAGGGCGTCGGACTGCTTCACGAACTCGTCCCCGCTCCACTCGCCGTCCGACCTGACGGTCTTGCCGGCCGCCGCCTTCTGCGCCGCCTTCCTGTCGGCCTGGCGGCGGACGAGGTCGGCATGCGTCGTGAAATAGCCCAGGCTCCTTCCCTTGAAGTCGGAAAGGGTCTCGAACTTGTGCCTCTCCATGAAGGCGAGAAGCTCGTCGCACATCGGCTTCACGCACTCGTAGCCGAACTTCATGACCCCGGTGCAGACCTGGACCGTGTCGGACCCGAGGAGGATGAACTGCGCGGCGTCGTTGCCGGTCTCGATTCCCCCCAGGCCGGAGAGCGAGCGGCCCGGGAACTCGTTCCGGATCATGGTCGCGATCTCCATGACCATGCGAAGCGCTATCGGCCTGACGGCCTTCGACGAGTAGCCTCCGGGTGTCGTCCAGCCCTCGACCGACGGCTCTGGGCGCAGCGTCTCAAGGTTCACGCCCATCACGCTCCGGATCGTGTTGATGGCGCTCAGCCCCTGGCATCCCGCCCTGAGGGCGGCGCGGCTCGGCTCCTCGATGTGCGTGATGTTGGGGGTCATCTTCGCCCAGACGGGGCGCTTGGCGGCGCCCATGACCCACCCGCAGACCTCCTCGAGGATCTCCGGGTCCTGGCCCATGGCCGCGCCCATCTTCCTCTCCGGGAGGCCGTGCGGGCATGAGAAGTTGAGCTCGAAGCCGTCCACTCCCGCCGCCTCGCACCGCTCGACGATCTCCACCCATGAATCCCTCCTGTATTCCTCCATGATCGAGGCGATCAGGATGCCCTTCGGATGGGCGTCCTTGGCCTTCCTGAACTCGTCGAGCCAGATGCCGAAGGGACGGTCGCTGATCAGCTCGATGTTCTCCCAGCCGATGACCTCCTTCCCGTCGCCGGCGTGGAGCTTCGCATAGCGCGGGGTGACGTTGACAACCTTTGACGAGTCGAGGCTCACTGTCTTCGCGATCACGGCCCCCCAGCCCTCGCGGAAGGCCCGGTTGATCACGCTCAGGTTTGTCCCCGGCGGCCCGGACCCGATGACGAAGGGATTCGGAAGGCTGAGTCCGTCGACGGTTGTGGCTAGGGTCGGCATTTTCGCTCGGAGCGGCGGCAATCTCACCAAGAATACGCTCGTTTCCAAGCAGCAACTGGACCACCCTCTGCGGCTCCCGGCAAAATGAACGCGCCTCTCGATCCGAAGCGGACGCTCGCGGAGCTAAAGGAGCTCCGGCGCCTGACGTCGGATGACAACGGCGCCCAGCGGGTCGCGTTCACGAAGACGTGGCTCGCGGCCAGGGCGTGGCTGAAGGGGAAGCTGGCGGAGCTGCCTTTGGAGACGCACGAGGACGCCGCGGGCAACCTCTGGGCGACGCTCGCGGGGCGCAGCGAGACCTCGGTCCTCATCGGGGGGCACCTGGATTCGGTCCCGAACGGCGGATGGCTCGACGGGTCCCTGAACGTGCTCGCGGGATTGGAGGTACTGCGCCGGGTCAACGCCCAACACGGGGGGAAGCCTCCCGTGACGGTCCGCCTGGTGGACTGGGCCGACGAGGAGGGGGCGAGGTTCGGGAAGAGCCTCTTCGGCTCCTCCGCCTGCTCGGGCACGCTCGACATGGACGAGGCCCGGTCGCTCAGGGATGGGGACGGGGTGACCCTGCCGGCTGCGCTGAAGGAGATAGGCGTGGATTTTGAGGGCGTGAAGAAGAGCGGCGCCGAGCGCGCCCGTGCGGCCGCCTACCTCGAGCTCCACATCGAGCAGGGGCCGGTCCTCCTCGACCTCGGCCTTCCGCTCGGCGCCGTCCTCGGCACGTTTGGCGTGGAGAGGCACGCGATCACGTTCAGGGGGGAGGCCGCCCACTCCGGCAGCACGCCCATGAACCGCAGGCGGGATGCCTTCCTGGCGGCTGCCAGGATGGGCTCCGAGATCTACCGCATCGCGGAAAGGCACTCGGGGGTCTGCACGATCGGCTCCTGCGTGACGAAGCCCGGGATCGTGACCAGCGTGGTGGAGGAGTGCCGGATCACCCTCGACCAGCGGCACCTCGAGCCGGCGCCGCTCGCGCGGATGCTCGCCGACGCCCGCGCGGCCGCGGACCGGTTTGCCTCCGAGGGGGGGGTCTCCGCCTCGTGGGAGCGGATCTGGCGGATTGATCCCGTCCCCTTCGACCCGGACCTTGTCGGTCTCTGCGAGGAGTCGATCCGGGAAACCTGCGGAACGGCGCACCGGCTGCCCTCCGGGCCCCTCCACGACGCGGCCGAGATGGGCCGCGCGGGGATACCGACGGCGATGATGTTCGTCCAGAGCCTGCGCGGGCTCAGCCACAACAAGGCGGAGGACACCCGTGAGGAGCACCTCGAGCTTTCCATCCGGGCGTTCGACCGCCTGGCCGGTAAGGTGATCGAGCGGGTCAGCGGTGGCCGTTGACCAGCTCGTCCGCCAGCGCGTTCACGCCGTACACCTTGCGCAGGGCCTCGATGATCGCGGCGCTGTGGACGCTGACGGCGCGGGACTGGACTTCGTCGTAGGCGACGTCCGAGGAAAGCGACTGGATGTCCCCGTCGAAGATGATGCCGACAAACTCGCCCTTGCGGTCGATGGTCGGGCTGCCCGAGTTTCCACCGATGATGTCGCAGGTGCTGACAAAGTCCATCGGGGTGGCCATGTCGACGGCCCCCTTCCTGTCGACCCAGCGCTGGGGCAGGTCGAATGGCACGCGGTCCTTGTGGTCGTCCGAGCGCTGGTAGAGCCCGGCCATGTTTGTGAGGGGCTCCACGCGCGCCCCGTTCTCCTCGTACCCTTTCACGGCGCCGTAGGCGAGCCGCAGCGTGAACGTGGCGTCGGGGTAGGTGCTCGTCCCGAGGACGGCGAAGCGGGCTTTCCCTATGGCGGCCTGGGCCTGCTGCTGGATCTCGTCCTGGGCCTCGAAGGTCTTGCGGAGCGAGCGGGACTCCGCGTCGATGGAACGCGCGACCTCGATCATTGGATCTTGGGCGGCGGCCACCGCGGCCGCGCCGCCCTCATAGAGGCGGCGGCGTACGGCGACGTCGCGCACCTTTGTGCCGCGGACGAGCTCGGCCGCGCGGGCCCG
>PMSP01000153.1:0-526 GCA_003168315.1 Opitutaceae bacterium | reverse complement strand
CCGAAGGAGTCGGAGGTGAACCCTCGGGCGCCCTCCAGCATGCGCAGGCGCCGGTAGATGCGCCCGATCGTCTTCTCGGCCGACGCGATCGCGCGGTAGGCGGCGAGCGCGTCCTTGCCGTCGGGCCTGAGGATCAGCTGGTCCCGCAGGCTCGCCTCGGCAGCCTCCTTGCCGTCCATCAGCTCGGGGTTCTGCAGGCCAGACAGGAGTCCGTCGAAGAGCTTGCGCGAATTGCGTATCGAGAAGAGGGTACGCTTCGCGCGCCGCTCGTTCTCGTCGCTGCGCGCGCTCCACGAGGAGAGGAGGACGTCGCGCCGCTTGAGGGACTCGAGCGTGAAGGGAAGCGCGGTGTCGCGAAGGTACTCCAGCTGCGCGACCGTGAAGAGGCGCTCGGTGCGGCCGGGGTTCCCCGACACGAAGACCATGTCCCCGTCGTGGACCCCCCCGACCGACCACTTCAGGAAATGGTCGGGGTGGACGGCCTGGCCGTTCTCGTAGACCCGGAATATGCAGATATCGAGGTCGT
>PMSP01000206.1 GCA_003168315.1 Opitutaceae bacterium | reverse complement strand
CCCGCGAATCTGAGGCGGTTGCACTCGAGACCGGGGCATCGGGCAACGCTGAGGCCACCGACTGGCAGAGCATTAAGCCGATTCTCGACGGGGCGATCGACGAACTGCCGGGGCCAGACCGCGAAGCCGTGGTGCTGCGTTTTCTTGAGCGTCGTGAGTTCTCCGAGATTGGTCTCACGCTAAGGATCTCGACGGACGCCGCCCGGATGCGAACGGGGCGCGCGCTGGAGNNTGATTTCGGCTCCCGCCGGCCTCGCGTCGTCGGTGGCGGCCGCCTCGGTCGCCGGAAGCGGGGCTGCAATCGGGCTTGCGAGTTCACTCACCACAATTATGACCACAAAAACCGTAGCCATTGTAATCGTCGGCGGACTACTCGCCTTCGGAGCCGGGACGTACTTCGGGCGCTCCGCGCATACCGCGTCCAGTGACCAACCGGTGCTCGAGAATCCCGCGCAGGCGCGCGCGATTGCCTCCCTTCAGCAATCGAACGCGGAGCTCCAGGCGCAGTTGGACCGTGTCGATGCGGCCAACGTCCAGCTGAACACGATCAATGCCCAACTGACCGCCAGCAATGCCAAGCTCGCCGAGGCCAAGCCCGCAGCACCTGCGCCGGCCAAGAACCTCTCAATCGGAATGACACGGCGGGAGCTAAAGCAGACCATCATGAATAATCTGCGGCAGATCGATGCCGCCCGCAGCCAGTACAGGCTCGAGAAAAATGCCGACCCTGAATCTGTTGACATATTGGTTGGCGACAACGGCTACATCCGGCGACTGCAGACCGTGGCCGGGGAGGACTATTCCGGGCTGTCAATGGGCGCCGGGCAGGTCATGACGGTCACGACGCCCGACGGGACAACCGTCACGTATGATCCGTCGGGCGCCACAACGACGCAGATTACCGACCCCCCGTCCGAAGTAGAACGCGCGCAGGAACAGATGAACAGCGTCGGGCCCGCCGTGAACAAGGCGGTCACTGCTTACAGGGCCAACAATCAGGGCCAAGATCCCCCAAACCCGGAGGCCCTGACACCCTATTTCGCGAATCCTCAGGATGCGGCGGCGTTTGCCCAGGCCAGGGAAGCCCTGAAGGCCGCACGCACGCCCCACTGAGCGCGCCAGTTAGTCGCCCAGGTCGCGCGCAAAAACGATTAAGCTGTTCGCGGGCAGTGTAACGGCCGCGGACGTTGGAAGGCCATCCATAGGGGGTCCGCCGACACTGATTCCGCCGTTGTTTCCCTGGAGATTGGGATTGGGCATGGTGTCGTAGAAGTCGCTGTTGAATACCTCGTACCAGTACCCGCCGCCGGGAAAGCCAAGGTTATAGCCGTCGTTGTAGAATGTGGTCTCGTTCAAGCAGGCCACGACAACGACGTCGCGGCCCACGTCCGGAACCCAGCGCTGGAAGGCGATCACCCTGTTCTGATTGTCCACGTGGAACACATTCAAGCCTTCGGCGCGCAATGCGGGCTGCTTTCGCCTCAGCCACATTAAGTCGGTGGTGAACTGGTGCTGGTCGCCCATGTTCTTGTCGGCGCCGTCGAGCCCGGCCCAATAGATCAGCAAGTCGGGACGGCCCTGCCAGTCGCTCCAATACTTGTCCTCCAGGAACTCCTGGCCCATGAAGATCATCGGTATGCCTGGGGCTGTGAGCAAAAGGCCCGTCGCAACCTTCGACCGACTCCGCGCGTACCACGAGCGCGCATTGCTTGGGTCGGACAGCGCGGCGATCCGCGGCTGCTTGTCATCGTGATCGACGTATTCCACATCGTGGTTTTCCAGCTGCTGCAGCAGCCCCCAGCGCCTGTCGGCGTTGTACGTGACATATAACGCATCGTGAATCTGGTCCATGTCCACCGGCGCGAACTGCCCACCAGTCGCCTGTGAAACAGCGGAGCGAATCGACTGGCGGAGCGAATCGGCATACCCAACGTCGAATCCCATGCCGGAAGGAGGCGTCGCGATGCCCTTCCAGCGGTCATTATCCCAGTATTCCGCGATCTGCACGGCGGTCGGCTTCACGAAACGCAACGTGCTGGTGACGTTCTGAGCGAAATACCAACCCCCGTTCTGCGCGATGACGGTGACCTGGTCATAACGCAACCCGTCGATATGGAAGTCCTGGAGCAGGGTCTTCCCGCAATCGATGAGCAGCTGGCAGACCTGGGATTTCCAAAAGGCGAAGATCAGGCCACCGGCCAGAGGCTGGTCGGTGAAATAGAGGCTGTTGTTGTTGTCCCCGACCGTCTGGCGATCCAGAAAATACATGCACTGGTCATCAAATGGACCGCCTGCATGGTTGAAGACAACGTCGGCGATAACGGCTACGCCGTAAAGATGGCAGAGATCCACAAAAGCCTTAAATAGATCCTCCTGCCTGGTGAGATCGGCCGCGGTCAAGCTAGCTTTGCCCTTGGCTGTGCGCAGCGCATTCACCCGATCAACGTACATTGGCAGGTCGGGAAGCTGCACGGCGTAGTCCATCTCAAGTGAGAAATAGTCCGTCCCGTTGTACCCGAGGGTGTTCTCACCTTGGCATTCCTGGAACGGCAGGGGCATGATCGCGTTCACACCTAGAGCCGCGAAATACGGGATGCGGTCCACCACGTCCAAAACCTTGCAGATCCGGTTCGGCCGTATGTCGTTGCCCTGCGCATCCACGGCATAATACACGCCGAAATGGAACTGATAGACGATGAGGTCGTTGAAAGCCGGGGGATGGTAATCTGCGTCCTGCCAGACATACTGGCTCGGGTCCCTTACAATGCAGTTGTAGTCGGGAAATGTGCCGTACGTGAGCTCCTTCGCGTATGGGTCGCGTTTGTAGCCTTCGCTTCCCTGGCCGACGATCCAGCACCGGTACAACGTACCCTCGGTTACGCCGGGAAAGAATCCCGTCCAGTATTCGCCGTTTTGGACGAGCAGGCCCTGATCCTGCTTAACGTACACCGTTCCCGGCGACTGGTTGAATGCGACATACACTGCCTGTGCAAGTGGCGCCCAAATGCGGAACGTAGCGCCTCCTGTACAAAGATTCGCGCCCATCGGCGTGTTCGCCGTTATTCCCTGTTGAGAGGATGGCATAAATGTTTCCCGGTCCGGACCCAGGCTCAGGCAGCAGGAAACACACCAAAATTTCACAGGCACTGGCAGCTTTAGCGATGCCGTCTTGTCCTTGGCCGGCGCTCGCCCTCGAGCACTGGAATTCCTTCAGCTGGTTGCACGGAATCGCGTGTAGCGTCGCGGAAGCCCGGCAACCGGAGCCCAGCTCTCCCGAGGATTTTCAGCCTATCACTCGAAATTCGGATCAGGAATCCTTGAGCGGGCCCTAGCCAGGGCAGCCCTGGCCCGCTGGCCCGCTCGGTCTGTCAGAAGTTTGGGGGCTTCCCTTTTCCCGAAGCCGCGTTCAAGTGGGCCGAGCGAGCATTGCGGCCCTCCGCCGGCCCGCCGGTTCCCGCCTCGGCGGGCGTAGCAAAACGTTCCCCGATGTACCCCCGCCAAAGAGTCCTCCCCCTGTCCGCCGCCGCGGCGTTACTTGCCGCTATCAGCTCAATCCTCGGAGCAGCGCCTGCCGATCCAGCCACTCCGGCCGTAGGCGCGCATTTTGTCGAGCCCCCCTCCCCGCGCGCGGTCTACAGCTTCAATCCCGACTGGAGATTCTCGTTCGGCGACGCGACGGGGGCCGAAAAGGCGGATTTCGACGACTCCTCCTGGGCGCGCGTGAGCCTGCCGCACACGTGGAACGAGACCGACACCTACCGCGCGTTCATCAGCCACAGCGGCGGCGACCAGAGTGAGAAGATGCTCGGCATCGGCTGGTACCGAAAGCACTTCAGGCTGCCCGCAAGCGCCGACGGCCAGAAGGTCTTCCTTGTATTCGACGGCATGAGGCAGGCCGGTCGATTCTTCCTAAACGACAAACCGATAGGCACTTACGAGAACGGCATAACGGCGATCGGCCTCGACATCACCCGGTTTGCTCGTTTCGGGGGCCAGGACAATCTTCTCGCGGTCAAGGTGGACAACAGCCCCGACTACAAGGAGGAGGCCACCGGCACCCCCTTTGAATGGAATGCCAAGGATTTCAACCCCAACTTCGGCGGCATCAACCGCGACGCGCGCTTGATCGTTACGGGCAGGATCCACCAGACACTGCCCCTCTACGAGAACCTCCATACCTCGGGCGTTTATGTCTATCCGCTGGCGATCGACGTGCAGAAGAGGACTGCGGATGTGAAGGTGGATTCCGAGGTCACAAACGAGTCCGGCGACTACGCCTCCATTTCGCTTTCGGCTGTCGTCGTGGACGCGGACGGGGTCGTGCGGGCGCGCCTGGCAGGCAACACGTCCGACCTGGTCGATGGCCAGACTGAGACCTTCACGGCTTCGGGCTCGCTCGAGGGCGCCCGGTTCTGGGATGTCGACGACCCCTACCTCTACAGCGTCTATTCCATCCTGTCCGTGAACGGCCAGGTGGCCGACGTGTGCCGGACGCGCACCGGCTTCCGGCAGACCGCATTCAGGGGCGGGGCGGGTACGGGGGGGGTCTGGCTGAACAGCCGTTTCGTATGGCTCACCGGCTACGCGCAGCGCTCGGCCGACGACTGGCCGGGCCTCGGCGGAGCCTATCCCGACTGGATGCACGACTTCAGCGCTGCGCTCATTCGGGCGAGCAACGCCAACTACGTGCGCTGGATGCACGTGTCGCCGCAGCCCGCCGACGTCGAGGCGTGTGATGCGTACGGGATCGTCGAAGTGTGCCCAGCGGGCGACAAGGAGCGGCTGGTCACGGGCCGGCAGTGGGACCAGCGGGTCGAGGTCATGCGCGACTCCATGATCCTCTACCGAAACAACCCCAGCATCCTCTTCTGGGAGGCCGGCAACACCATCGTGACGCCGGAGGAGATGGCGCAGATGGTCACCCTGAGGAAGCAGTGGGACCCCAACGGCGGACGGGTCATGGGGACACGGGACAACGACCTCGCGGACGCAAACAAGGCCCTCACGCCCTACTGCGAATATTACGGGGTCATGGTCGGCCAGGCCCCCCAAACCGACCGGATCGCCGGCGATGACATCTTCCGCGGCTACAGCATCGCGCGCCGTGACAGGGCGCCCCTCGTCGAGACCGAGGACTTCCGCGACGAGGCCCCTCGCGGGATATGGGATGACGCCTCGCCGCCCGGTTTCGGCTTCAAGCCCCACATCGTCCCCAGGGTCGACGGCCGCCCCGGCCCCGGCGGCGACACCTATCACTGGAATTCCGAAACGTTCTGCCTCGCGGCTGCGGCGCGCTACGCGAGCTACGTGCGCAACCGGATCGATAATCCCGACCCCGCGCACTCGAAGTGGTCCGCTTACGCCAGCATCTACTGGTCTGACTCCGACGCCGACGGCCGTCAGGACGCAAGCGAGGTGCTGCGCGTGAGCGGCAAGGTGGACGGCGTGCGCCTGCCGAAGGAGCTCTTTTTTGTCTCCCGCGTGATGCAGTCCGCGAAGCCCGATCTGCACATCATCGGGCACTGGACCTATCCAAAGGGCACCGTGAAGACCGTCTACGTGGCCGCAACGCTCTGCGACCAGGTCGAGCTGTTCCTCAATGGCAAGTCCCTCGGCGTGTCGGCGAAGCCGGCGGGCTTCGTCGATTCGTTCAACGGGAACGACCTGGGTGACACGGGCTATGTCTATGCATTCCCGGACGTCGCGTTCGATCCGGGGACGCTCAGGGCCGTGGCGACAAAGGCAGGCAGCATAGTTGCCCAGCAGGAGCTAAGGACCGCGGGCGAGCCCGCGGCCCTGAGGCTCACCGTCCACACGGGCCCCCACGGCCTCCAGGCCGATGGTTCGGACGTGGCCCTCGTGGATTTCGAGACAGTCGACGCGCAGGGCAGGCGGTGCCCAACGGACGAAGCGCGCGTGGACTTCACGGTCGAAGGCCCCGCGGTCTGGCGCGGCGGCGTCAACAGCCGCATGCTCAACTCGACGAACAACCTCTACCTCAGCACCGAGTGCGGGATCAACCGTGTCGCCCTGCGGTCGACCCTGGCCCCGGGCATGGTCACGCTTGCGGCATCGCGCGCCGGTCTCACCGCGGCGTCGGTGCGGATCGAGTCGCATGCGACCGAGATCAGGACCGGCCTCGGCGAGCGCCCGCCACAGGGCTTTCGCGATCCAGCGCAGACCATCCCGGGACTCGTCCCGTAGGCCGGTCACGGGCCGGTAATTGGGACGCCCTGCTTCACCGTCAGGGCAAGGCCCGAGGTGTCGATCTCGCCGGCGTGCTCGATACTCAGCCCGGTGTCCGCCGAGACGGCGCAATTCGCAAATGAGACATCCTCGATGGGGCGCTCGGGAACACCGCGGATTATACCCGCCGCGCGCGCGGTGCCATGCACGTTGATGAGCCTTATGCGGCGCATGGCCGTCGACATTCGGGCCGCGGCCGGGTTGTTGATTCGCATGTACCAGGCCATGTCAAATTCGAACGCCCTGAGCACTCCCCTTAGCTCGATGTTGCGGTAGGTGACGTCCTCGACATAGCCGCCCCTGCTGGGTTGCGACTTAATGCGGATGGGCGCCCAGTTGCCGTCCTCCGCGAGACAGTCCCTCACCTCGACCCGGCGAATGCCCCCGGACGTCTCGCTTCCCATGGACGCCCCGCCCTGGCCGTAGCCGAAGCGCGTCCTCTCGATCGTTATGTCTTCGCAGGGGGCGTTGACACGCCGGCCGTCCTCGTCCTTCCCCGATTTGATTGAAATGCAGTCGTCGTTGCAGTCGATGTCGCAGCCGGTGATGAGCACGTGCCGGCACGAATCGACATCGATCCCGTCGGAGCTCGGGATGTAGTGCTCCGCGCGGACCGTGAGCCTTTCCGCGATGACATCGTTGCAGTAGATGAAGACGAAGCCCCACCGGGCATTGTTCCTGAGCAGCAGGCCGGAGACCCGAACGCCCGCGCAGTTCTGGAAGACGAGGGCGCGGGGCGGGCTCAGGTGGCTGCCCCCCAGCGGAAGGCGGATGCCTGCCGCGTTGACGGGGGGCAAGTGGCCCGCGGCGGCGGCAAGGCTCACCGCGGCTGTCGTCGGCAACGGGGCTGGGTAGACGTCCTCGGGCTTGGGGGGCGGCCCCGGCGAAGCGGTCGGAGTCGGAGGCCACGGTGGCCGGGGGTTCTTTCCGAATCCGCACCATGCGTCGCCCGATCCGTCGATCGTCCCCTCCCCGCTTACGATCACGTTCCTCATGCCGACGAAGTTCAGGAACGCGGACGTCCAGTAGCGCTCAATCCCCTCCCAGCGGGTGTAAATGGGGGGAAAGTCGACCATGGATGTGGTGCTCTTGAGGACGCCGTCCTTCTCGACCAGGAGGTCCACGCCCGGCCTGAAATAGAGGGCTCCGCTCAGGAAGACACCGCGCGGGACGACGAGGACGCCTCCGCCCGCCGTTGAGCAGGCGTCGATGGCCGACTGGATGGCCCTTGTGTTCACCGTGGCGCCGTCGCCTACGGCGCCCCGCTCGCTGATGACGTACCGGGTGTTCGGCGCGGCCGTGGCCAGGGATGCCGAGGCAAGCAGAAGGAGGACAAATCCGGGTGCGCAAAGGTGGGACATGATTCCTGGTGAAAGGAAGGGGCGGGCGGCCTTCCGCGCGCTATTGCGCCACGAGCCTCACCGGGCCAAGGAGGCCAGCGGGAGGGGGTTGCAGTTCCGGAGCCTCGGGCGGTGCGAGGCCCTGGCCCGGGGGGCCTCGCGGCGCCCTCAGTGCGCCGGCTCCCAGGGGATCGTCGGCCCCGAGACCGCCCGGCACCCCTGTCGGGAAGAATCCGCGCGGGGGCGCCGGGGGGGTGCCCGCGCGCCGGACGCCAAGGTAGGCGTGCCTCTTGACGGGCGGAGGCACCTGCACGCGGATCTCCAATTGATTGGCGCCACTCCTGACCAGACCAGACACGTCCCAGCGATACGGCGGCCATGCGCGCGCCTCGAGGTCCCTCCCGTTGAGCGTGACCCTTGCGAACTCCTGCACCGCGCCGAGGTCGAGATAGAGCCTCTTGCCCGTGGGCAGGTTTTCGGGAACCTCGATCTCATTGCGGTACGTTGCTGCTTCCGCGGGGCG